>JAVBYP010000190.1 GCA_030823965.1 Sideroxydans sp. | reverse complement strand
GACGATGTCGGTGACCTCACCGATGGCACGCTTGAAAAGCGCGGTAGGCTCCACCAAAGGCATGCGGATGTTGCGGTAACCGTAGCCTTCCAGCCAATCACGCACCGTATCCTCGAACCACAGCCACAGCTGCGCCTCGTCCGGCAAAATATCGTTCATGCCTTTTACGGCTTGTAAGGAGGGATTACTCATCTTGAGTTAGATCGCTTTTATTTCGATGCGTTTCGATGGTTTATCACCCGCAGCGCGTTTTGGATATTTATTGGCAACATAGTCATCGACTATCTTCTGGAATTCCTCGGCGATGTTCTCACCGCGCAGCGTCACCGTCTTCTCACCATCGACATACACCGGCGCAGAAGGGGTCTCACCCGTTCCCGGCAGGCTGATGCCGATGTTGGCCAACTTACTTTCGCCGGGACCATTGACGATACAGCCCATGACGGCCACATCCATCTCCTCCACACCTACATACTGCTCACGCCACACCAGCATCTGCGAACGCAAGTAACGCTGGATGTCCTGCGCCAATTCTTGGAACACGGTACTGGTGGTGCGACCGCACCCTGGGCAGGCAGTGACCATCGGCGCGAACGAACGCAAGCCCATGGTCTGCAATATCTCCTGCCCCACCACCACTTCTTGCGTGCGGTCACCGTTCGGCTCAGGCGTCAAAGAGATACGGATGGTGTCGCCGATGCCGCGTTGCAACAGCACTGACAACGCTGCGGTCGATGCAACGATGCCTTTGGAACCCATCCCCGCTTCGGTCAAACCTAGATGCAAAGGATACTCACTGCGTTTGGACAATTCGGTGTAGACAGCGATCAAGTCCTGCACAGCACTCACTTTGCACGACAACACGATACGGTCATGTGGCAAGCCCAGTTCCTCCGCGCGTTGTGCGCTTTGCAAGGCGGAAACGATGAGCGCCTCTCGCGTCACTTCGTTCGCTTCTTTAGGCTGCGCCAGTTTGGAATTCTCATCCATCATGCGCACAACAAGATCCTGATCCAGACTGCCCCAGTTGACGCCGATACGCACCGGCTTGTCATACTGCTTGGCCACCGCGATCATCATGGCGAATTGGTCTTCACCTTTACGGTTCTTGCCCACGTTGCCTGGATTGATCCGATATTTCGCCAACGCTTGCGCGCACTCTGGATATTCAGTGAGCAAACGATGCCCGTTGTAATGAAAATCGCCGATGAGCGGCACATCGCAACCCATGTCATCCAACAACTTGCGGATGATTGGCACTTGAATGGCCGCTTCGGTCGTGTTCACCGTGATGCGCACCAGCTCAGATCCCGCTTGCGCCAATTCGTATACTTGCTTTGCCGTGCCTTCAGCGTCAGCCGTATCGGTGTTGGTCATGGATTGGATGACGATGGGTGCATCACCACCGATGTGGATATCGCCGACACGAACTGAAGTCGTCTTTCGACGTTTGATATGAAGATGACTCATTGCTTTATTCCAGCACGAAACGCACAACCCCTGTCTGGTTGTATTTTGACAGATCGACTTCACGACCTCTGTAGAAGACCTTGACCGCTTCGGCTTTGCCAATAGCGACTTGGTATGGTGCACGTCGATTGCCCCCGATCCACTTCTCAGTACCCGCCGCATTCATGCGAGACAGCAAAAGTTCGCCGTTGGCATCCTTGATCTCCATCCAAGAATCTTGAGTAAAGACGATATGGATAGGACGTTTCTTCAACTGTTCGAGAGGAACAGTGGACTTTTCAACGACCGCATTAGGAATCGCCACAACAGCTGGAGGATCGACCAACTTTGGCTTAGCCACCACTGCCGATGCGACGGGTGCCGTTATTTTGGGTGCGACAACAGCTGCTTTAGCTGGCTCGACAACCTTAGGTGCGGGTGGAACTTGCACCGGTTCGGCCTCAGCCATAACGACCGCAGAAGCTGCACTCACAGCCGAAGTAGCAGTCACCACTGCAGATGCTGCGTCCATCTCTGGCAAATTGACATCTTGCACGACCACCTTCTCGACGATGGGCTGATCTTTTTTATCCAAAATAAAGAATGCCAAAGCAACAGCGACGCACAAGGCCGCAGCCATTAGATAGAGATTCTTCCTATTCGGGGAATCCTCAGTCACAAACTCAAGACCACCAGCTTGCACTGCCCCAACATCCCCATGCAGGCCCTGAAGAGGGGACATACTTGCCAACAATGACACCTCATCGAGATGTAAGGTGCGTGCATAACTTCTTACGAAACCACGCAGGAAAGCACCTTCCGGCAGCCCTTCACTTTTGCCCGACTCTAGCGCTTCCAATTGCTTGACGCTGAATTTTATTCGCTCTGCAACATCGGCGATCGACAGGCCTTGCGCCTCTCTTGCTGCACGCAAGACCGCCCCCACACTCGAGGTGGAAGTTTCTGCAATGATGCTGGACGTTTCCGGCACGTTATCCATCACTCACCCATCTGCAATAGTTGTGCTTCTCGTGATTCCGGAAAGCGTTTACTCAGTTGTAATGCATAGCTCGCTTCAGAATTACGATCTCGCATCTTGCGTTCGATACGAACCGCCAGCCACAATTGCTCGGCATTCATATCCTGAATCGCTTGCTGGAATCGTAATAGATACGCTTTGGCTGACGCGTAGTCGCCCTTCGCAAAGCTGACATCTGCGAATCCGTACAAAGCCTCAGGCATACCTGGTCGCAAAATGAGTGCACGCTGCAAATAACTCTCAGCAGTAGCCAGATCATTCGCTTTGAGAGCACACCCTCCCGCATTGGCATAGGCGACTTCTGGCGTCGCATACAGTGGATTCTTCAAAGCTTCCAAGAACTGAGGTATGGATTCTTCAGCTCGTCCACGCTGACACAAGAACCAACCAAAATTGTTGTAGGCATCTGAATAAGTCTTATCGATCTTGATGCTGCGCTTGAAGTCAGACTCAGCCTGCTCATCCTCATGCAAAGCCATACGGATCAAACCGCGCACGTTATATCCTGGCGCATAAGTTGGGTCTGCCTGCAAAGCGATACCTAATTCCTGCAATGCGATGGCATATTGTTCACGACCATAATATGCCGCCGCCAACTCTGTGTGGATGGTGGCGATACCTCGCGCACGTTGGGAGGTAGTCTGCTCACCGTCCCCTTTTGATGCGCATCCCGCCAACGCAAAGACTGCAAGTAAGACGAACATAACCCTCATTGACCAGCCTCCACTAAGCGATGCATCGTTCTCTTGGTCTTGTCTTGCACTTGACCTGCCAATTGGCCACATGCGGCGGCGATGTCATCACCGCGCACTTTACGGATGGTGGTGACGATGTTCGCTTGCATCAACACATCACGAAAACGTTTCACCACTTCCATATCAGAACGTTGGTAGGGAGCTTGCGGGAATGGATTGAACGGAATGAGGTTGAACTTGCATGGAACGTCTCGCACCAGCTCGATCAACTCGCGTGCGTGTTGCACACTGTCATTCACTCCAGCCAACATCACATATTCGAAGGTGACGAAATCGCGCGGCGCCTTGACCAAGTAACGCTGACAAGCAGCCATCAACTCTCGCAACGGATATTTCTGATTGATCGGCACCAACACATTGCGCAAAGCATCGGTAGGTGCATGCAGCGAGATCGCCAATGCCACTGGACACTCATCGCGCAATCTATCCATCGCAGGAACGACTCCTGAAGTGGACACCGTCACACGACGGCGTGACAAACCATAGGCGTTGTCGTCCAGCATCAGATTCAACGCGCTTACCGTGCTATCGAAATTCAACAACGGCTCGCCCATACCCATCAGAACCACATTGGTGATCGGCCAATTGCCAGCTGCATTCTTACCAAGCTGGCGGTTCGCCCACCACACTTGACCAATGATCTCAGCCGTAGAAAGGTTGCGATTGAAACCCTGCTTACCCGTGGAGCAGAACGCGCAATCCAGTGCACACCCTGCTTGAGTAGAGACACACAAAGTGCCTCGATCTTCTTCGGGGATGAATACGGTCTCGACCGCATTGCCCGTACCCACATCCAACAACCACTTATGCGTCCCGTCAGAGGCGGTCTCTTCGCGCATCACGGTGGGCGCTTGGATGCAGGCTTTTTGTTTCAACATCTCGCGGAGTGACTTAGCCAAGTCACTCATCGCATCAAAATCGGACTCCCCGCTTTTGTAAATCCAGCGCAACACTTGCTTGGCGCGGAAAGGTTTCTCGCCTTGTTCCGCGAACCAAGCAGTCAACTGCTGCGCATCAAAATCGAGGAGGTTCTGCTTTGTCATCACCATTAACCTATTGCGCAGACAAATTGCCGCGTTGCGTGCTCGTTCGATCCTCGCCTACCTGCGAGGTATGTCTCGTCACTCACTGCGCGGCTCCTTGCACTTTGTCTGCTCATCACGGTTACTGGCGACGCCAATATCAACGTGAATGTACGTTCTTTGCTGCGAAGAAATAAGCGATCTCGATCGCTGCATTCTCAGCAGAATCAGAACCGTGAACAGCGTTAGCATCGATGCTGTCAGCGAAATCAGCGCGGATGGTGCCTTTGTCAGCCTTCTTAGGATCAGTTGCGCCCATCAGGTCGCGATGCTTGGCAACTGCGTTCTCGCCTTCCAAAACCTGGATCGCAACTGGACCAGAGATCATGAAGTCGACCAGATCTTTGAAGAATGGACGTGCTTTGTGCACAGCGTAGAAGCCTTCTGCTTCAGCACGGTTCAAGTGACGCATCTGAGCAGCAACGATCTTCAGACCTGCGTTCTCGAAACGGGAATAGATTTGACCGATGACATTCTTAGCGACTGCATCTGGTTTGATGATTGAAAGTGTACGTTCGACAGCCATGCTTCTTCTCCAAGTATTTAGGGTGATTCAGAAATTTCTGAGGGCGCGATTCTATCAGGGTTTGCCCGCCATGTCGCAGGTGGCGACAGGTACAACCCTGTGAATATTCAAGTGATAACAGCAAAAAGGCGAAGTTCCCACAAGAACTTCGCCTCCGCAGTCATTCAATTAGGCAAGCTATCAATTGAACAACAAGTTAGGCAGGAATAGGCTGATCTGCGGCACGTAGGTGACAAGCATCAAGAAGGTCAAAAGTACCGTCAACCAAGGCAATGCCGCCTTGGTCACCTCAACGATACTCATCCCAGTGATGCCGCTGGTGACAAAAAGATTGAGCCCCACGGGCGGCGTCACCATGCCGATCTCCATATTCACTACCATGATGATACCCAGGTGGATCGGGTCGATCCCCAAGTGCGTTGCGATCGGAAAGAAGATCGGCGCGAGGATCAGGATGATGCCTGTAGGCTCCATGAAGTTGCCCGCAATGAGCAAGATGATGTTCACCACTAACAGGAACATCCATGGCGTCATACCGAATGCCATGATGTGCTCGGCGATGGTCTGCGGAATACGCTCGGTGGTCAGCACGTGAGCGAACAACATAGCGTTAGCCACAATGAACATCAGCATCACCGTAGTGCGACTAGCCTCCACAAACACATGCGGCAATTGATGGAACTTCAGGTCCTTGTAGATGAAGACGACCACGATCAAAGCGTACACCGCCGAAACGGCCGCCGCCTCAGTCGGCGTGAACACGCCGCCATATATCCCTCCCATGATGATGACGAGCAACGCCAACCCCCATAAGGACTGACGAAACTTACTCAACACCTCACCGAGGCTGGCACGTTCCGCGCGCTTCAAATTCAACTTACCTGCACGCCAATACACCGCCATCATCAGCATCAAACCAAGCATGATGCCAGGTACGACACCTGCCATAAATATGCGTCCAACTGACTGCTCCGTCACCGCACAGTACACCACCATCACGATCGAAGGCGGTATGAGGATACCCAAGGTGCCCGCATTACAGATCACCCCCGCCGCGAATTCCTTGGGATAACCGTTGCGAACCATGCCTGCGATGACAATGGATCCTACGGCCACCACGGTCGCTGGGCTTGAACCGGAGACCGCCGCGAACAACATACATGCCAAGATCGAGGCGATGGCCAAACCACCGCGCAGATGCCCCACCGCTGCGATCGCAAAATCGATCATGCGGCGCGCGACACCTCCCGTCGTCATCAGAGCCCCAGCTAAGATAAAGAATGGGATAGCCAGCAGGGTGTAATGTTCACTGGTCTCATACAGCTTGATGGACAAGGAAGCCAAAGAATCTTGCGAGAAGAAAGCAATGG
This sequence comes from Sideroxydans sp., assembly GCA_030823965.1. Classification (GTDB taxonomy): domain Bacteria; phylum Pseudomonadota; class Gammaproteobacteria; order Burkholderiales; family Gallionellaceae; genus Sideroxyarcus. Next base: position 1,155 of record JAVBYP010000190.1, on the reverse strand, counting down.
TCAGCAGACTGGATAGTCCTAGACTGATCGCGACCGGCATGCCGATCGCCATGAAGAAGAACAGGCAAGAGAATAGAACGAGCGTATTCATTTGTTCGCCTCCATCGCTTTGAGTTTGAGTGCCTCTTCGACCTCATCAGCCAGATGTAATCTGTCTGATTTGCCACTGATCAAATTGATCAAGACGGGTAGAAAACGTAATACAAGTAGCACAAAACCCAACGGCAATATCGCCCTCACGATCCACATCGGAATCGCCATATCCTCCAACTCGATCCCCGCCTCTTTCATTTTCAGGACATATTGCATGGATCCGTAAATGACCATGCCTGCGTAGACTAGGCATAGTAAGACAGCCACTATGGATACAGTGCGACGCAGCTTGTTGGGCATCAACTTGACTAAGGCATCGACACCGATGTGAGCTCCCACACGGACGCCATATGAGATACCGATGAATATCATCCCCGCGAACAGAACGGTGGTCATCTCCAAGGCCCACGTGAAACCCGAATTGAACACATAACGCATGACGACTTGCGAGAACGTCAACAAGGTCATAGCAGCCAACAGAATAGCGATGAGCCATTCATCCAGACGTTTAAGGTACTTCATGATCCCTCCCCGCTAAAAAGAAACCCCGGACAGGCCGGGGTAACTTGATGATTGCTGAAGACTACTTCTTATCCGATTTGTGTTCGGACTTCTCTTTCTTGTCTGATTTCTTTTTCTGTGGAGCTGGTTTTTCATTGGCTTGGATCGCAGCGTCGATCAGATCCTTACCGATATCTGCCTCAAACTTGGCCCAAACTGGCTTCATCACTGCGCGCCATTGCTCTCGCTCTGCCTTACTTATTGTGATGACTTTGGCTTTATTGTCAGCAACCACCTTAGCTTTGAAATCATCATCTTCGGTCAGAGCGACTTTGTTGCCGTAAGCGATAGATTCCTCCATCGCCTCGGTCAGCCCCTTCTTCACATCCGCAGGCAGTCCATCCCACCATTTGGCATTGGCGATGACCATGTAATCCAATACGCCATGACCGCTTTCGGTGATATAGCCTTGAACCTCATGGAATTTCTTGGTGTAGATATTTGCCCAAGGATTCTCAGCACCGTCTACCACTCCGGATTGCAATGCTTGATACACCTCGG
>JAVBYP010000060.1 GCA_030823965.1 Sideroxydans sp. | reverse complement strand
CCTTCTTGTTCATGACGATGATGCTGATTCGACGATTGATCGGGTTCTGCGGCTGGTCTTTATCAAACAGCACCGCTGATGAAAGTCCCACCACACGCACGATCTTTTCATCCACCAAGCCCCCCGTGATGAGTTCGCGCCGGGATGCGTTGGCACGGTCAGCGGAAAGTTCCCAGTTGCTATATCGGCCACCGGCAGTCATATAGGGAGTCGCGTCGGTATGCCCTGACAGACTGACTTTGTTTGGCATATCGTTCAGCATGAGTCCGAGTTCGCGCAGGATATCGCGCGTGTAATCTTCCAGCTGAGCGCTACCGCTTCTGAACATGGGACGGTTCTTCTCATCCACGATCTGGATACGTAGCCCTTCCGTCGTGAGGTCTAGCATGATTTGTTTCTTGAATTCTTTGAGTTTCTTGTTGTTCTCGATGGCAGCTTCTATCTTGGATTTCAACTCTTTCAGCTTGGCGATCTCTTGCTTGGTCTCGTTGCGGATACGCTCTTCATTGGCTGCTTTGAGGTTGATGATCTTCTTCTCCGGATCCAACTCGCCTGATTTCACCTGACCTTCGCTACGCGTAAGGTCTTGTCCGCCACCTTTGATGATGCTGGAGCTATCACCACTGCCCGAGCCGCCCATCAGCGCGACTTTGAGAGGCGTCTTGAAATATTCCGAGATACCCTCCAAGTCACCTTTCGAAGTCGAACCAAGCAACCACATCAACAGGAAGAACGCCATCATGGCGGTCACGAAGTCGGCATAAGCGATCTTCCAAGCGCCGCCGTGATGGCCGCCCGCCACCTTTTTGATGCGCTTGATGACGATGGGGCGTTTGTTCTTGTCTTCAGACATGATTCAGTTCTTGGCTCAGCGTTTTTGTTTGACGTGCTCTTCTAGCTCTGCGAAGCCAGGACGCTCTGTAGAATTGAGCACCTTGCGGCCGAACTCGACTGCCATCGCTGGCGCATATCCATTCAAGTTCGCGAGCAGCACGACCTTGGTCGCTTGATAGATCTTGCCGTCTTCCTCCGCCTTCTGCTCCAACACGCTCGCCAGCGGCCCCACGAAACCATATGCCAGCAAGATACCGAGGAAGGTACCCACCAGCGCGTGGGCGATGAGGATACCCAGCTCAGCTGGCGGCATGCCGACCGATTCCATGGTGTGGACCACGCCCATCACCGCCGCCACAATACCGAAGGCGGGCATACCATCCCCCAATTTGGCGATGACATGTGATGGCACCAATGCCTCGTGGTGATGGGTCTCGATCTCCACATCCATGAGATTCTCGATCTCCATCGCATTGAGGTTGCCGCTCACCATGATGCGCAGGTAGTCGGTGATGAATTCGACCACGTGATGGTCGGCCAATATCTTTGGGTATTTGCTGAAGATGGGGCTCTCTTCGGGCTTTTCGACATCGTTTTCGATGGACATCATGCCTTCCTTGCGCACCTTTCCGAGCAACTCATACATGAGCGCCATCAGCTCCATATAGGTCTCTTTGTTGTATTTAGAGCCCTTGAAGATGACTGGAATGGACTTGAAGGTGGCTTTCACTGCCTTCATGTTGTTACCAACGAAAAAAGCGCCGAGCGCGCCGCCGCCGATCATCAACAATTCAACAGGTTGCCACAGCCCTCCCAGATGGCCGCCCGCAATCGCATAGCCACCGAACACACTGCCCAGCACGACGATATATCCAACGATCACTAACATCATTCACCTCACAAACGTGCTTATCCAGAATTCCATTGCATCCTAGCAGTGGCTATTTATCTTCATCCCGTGAACAGATTGCAAATCCCCTGACATTTCTTGCTTTCGACTTGGGTGTCACTGGTCAATAAAAAACCGCTACTGCTGAATGTGCTCTTCAGTAGTAGCGGCGATGAGAGAGGAAACTTTAGCTAAGGAAGAAACGACTCACGCCGCCGCAGCGGCAGCCACCTCAGCCTGTGCAGCCTTTTTGGTCTTACCGGCACGTGAGGGGGGGCGGCAGATACCGCAGGTGTAGTCATTGCACAGTTCGTTGGTGTGCACCACGAACTGACCTCCACACTCCTTACAGGTGGTCATTTGCAGCATCTTCGCGTCAAAGAAGCGGATAAGGAACCAAGCACGGGTGATGCTGAGTGATGGCTCGCCTCCAGACACTTGAATCTGCTCGAGATACAAACGATAACTCTTGATGAGGGCTTCGACTCCCGAGACGCTGGCGTTCTTTACGAGAAACTGGTGGATGCCCATGAACAACGAGGAGTGGATGTTGGGCAACCAGCTCATGAACCAATCGGTGGAATAGGGCAACATCCCTTTGGAAGGGGATTCGCCTTTGACTTCCTTATAGAGCTTGAGCAAACGTTCACGGCTGAGGTGCGTCTCCTCCTGCAACAGTTGCAGGCGTGCGCCCAATTCGATCAGTTCGACGGCGATCTGTATTTCGCGTGCTTCGTTCACTACGCTCTTGTTGCGCATGATGACTCCTTAAGCTGCGAGCAGTTCAGGGGTTTGCGCTGCCATCAAGATGGTCGCGTGTGTGTGCGACATCATGCGGTCTTTGTTGTAATCGGTGATCATATTGAGCAAGAGACGCTCATCGAAGCGGAAGCGGCACAGCAACATATTGGATGCTGCCATCTTCATCAGCTGCGCTGGTGAAAGACCATTGATCAGGTCGGCCAACTCTTCACTCACGCCCAAACGGAAGATCGCACTCGCTTTGTCGTCGCGAATCATCTGTTGCGCCAACATCATGTAGGAAAGGTTGGTTTCTTTGATCTCTTCGTGTACTTGAATGGTGTTCATTTCAGCCCCCTCGGAATTAGTTATACGTCTTGTTTCGACGGTTGCATTCTCGGGGAGGAAGGGAAACGGAGAAATCAGATGAATTCTGATTATGGTGTAGGAAAAACACCTACAAAAAATCGAGCCACCCCCACCCGCGGCTCTGATTTGGGGGAGGCGACTCGGTTGCACGACCCACTGCGAGGGGACACATTGGGTCACACGATTAGCCTATCGGCAGGGTTTTGGAAAACTTTAGGAGATTGTGCAATTAATTTCATCAAATCAAATTTTGCCTTCGAATTTGGCCTTGCAACAAACAAATTCCCGCCCGAAATTGGTATCTCTACAACACAGTATGGATCTACTTACTCAGTTTATCGCAGCCCTTTTGGGCCAACCTGCAAGTCAGTTCATAGTCCTTGCGGGCCAAATCGATGCCTCCGATCTGCTCATATGATATAGCTCTCCCAAGATAAGGGGCTGGGTTGAAGCCCATCTGCTTGCGTCGTGCAATTTCAATCGCTTGGGAGAAGGCGGCAATGGAAGGCTCCCACTCGCCTTTCTTACCATAGGCCACACCTAGGTTGCTGTAAGCGAATGTCCAGTCCGGTTGCAGTTTCGCCGAAAGTTGCAAATCCTCGATTGCACCATCGTAATCATCAACTTTTAGCCGTTCGGTTCCGCGGTTGTAGTAAATGCGATACACGCCAGGCAGGCCAGACCTGTCTTCCACCAACTTTGCCGCATCTTCCCACAGGATGAGTGGATGTGAGAACGACGCCAATCTATCCATTGAGATTGGCATCAAGGCCAATGCACTAGCACCCAACACGATACTCGCCATATTCTTATCCAGCCTATCAACCAATAGGGGCAACACTGCGCACGCCCCAATCGCCCACAGATAGCTGCGGTATAGCACGAAACTTTCCTGGATACGGACGGTGGAAAACTCCGGCAGGAACATCAGCCAGGGAAACAGCAGAGCAAAGCCGAACAATCCCAAACGCCCCCGCTTGAACAACAACCACACCGCCAGCCCCCCCCAAGACAGGAAAGCGCAAAAGGCCGCTAGATAGCTTGACCACAGCGAAGTCGCGAATGGTTCACGCATGTCTACCGACATCCAGTTCGGATTCGGGAACAACCACAGCAAAGCGTACTTGAAGAACAGCCAACTCTGGGTCAATACACTCAAGGGGTGATTCAGGCTAGCATCCATCTCAACCAGCATATCTGGCGCATAAATTTCATAAACGGCTCCCAACAACCCTTTCTTAACCATCACCACCCATATGGAGATTGCAAACAGCGCGAGCAACACCTGCCAATGCCTCTTTAGCAGATTGAGCCAATCTGCGTGCATCAGTACGGTCAGTGCAAGCAATACGGCGGGTAGCATGATGGCGTGCTCCTTAGAGAGCACAGCCAGATAATAGAAGGCCACACTTGCCCACAGCCAAACTGGGTTAGATCGGTTCGCACCATACAACCAAGCGAGCAAGGCCAGCAGACTGAATAGCGACGCCATGACGATGGTGCGCTGCACCAAATATCCGGCCGCATACACACTGACAGGATGTAGCGCGAACAAAAGTGCCGCGAAGAACGCTAGGGACGCGAATGAAAGTGATGAATGATTGCGAGCAGGAATAACTCGCTCGAACAATGCTGTCAAAAAAAAGAAAAGTGCGACTGCCACGGCTGAATGCAGCAGCAAACTTTCGATGCGAAAATATGCGATCTCACTATCGAACATGACCATTCCCCACTCTAGTGTGGCATATGGCAAAGAGCGCAGATTAAAAGGTGAAAAACTGCCGTCGCGTTCGGGGAGATCATCAAACACGACCGGATTCGACAAAAACTGCCCGTACAGTGCAAAAACTGCTAAGCACAACAACAACACGAACAGCATGTTCTTTTGATTGGTATTCAATTCGATACTCCATAAATACGAAAGCCGGGGAGACCCCGGCTTTCGTTTATTCAAGCTTCAAGCCTTATTTGCAGAAGCCTTCATCTTTACAAGTACCGCTGGTATCCCAACTTACACCAGTAGAACCAACGGTTGGCGTCAGAATAAAGCTCAAACCTGCATCACCCGCACGGTTTGAAACAATACCTTTGGCCGACCATACTTTGATTTCGCCATTGGACAATTCCTTGCAGTTGACGATCTTGGTACCACTCAGATATCCAGTCTGCTGACCATCACAGGTGCCAGTGCTAGTAGCACTATTTGCTGTCGTACCCGCATACATGTTAGTTGGAAGACCACCTGAACCGCCATCACAATTAGACGCGTCATTATCGTTTTCCTGAATACAAACCTCAACATCCGTTTTCAGGGCAGATGTAGACTGAACCAACTCGGTCAGTTTGGCCTTCTTGGTGTAGTCGCTGTATGCAGGAATCGCAACAGCAGCCAAGATACCGATGATCGCAACAACGATCATCAACTCGATCAATGTAAAACCTTTTTGGATTTGCTTCATATTTAAGCTCCTTTGAAGATTGTGGAAGTGCCCTTACGGGCTACACACGAGGTGTGCGTATGTATATTAGCAGGTTACGTGCCAAGTAAGAGTCCTGTATTCATTGACCATCTCAGGACATTCTCATCACCAAGTGCCGCAAACGCACCACACATGTGACGATTTTTGTCACCTAGGGGGAATAGCCAGGAATCTTGGATTCATCCACCTTGTCGATCTGCTCATCAGCCAAGAATCTTTGCGCATACTCCAAATAGACTTTTTCGCGCACAAAGACATCGAACAGTTCCGGATCGATATGGCCGTTCTCTTTGAATCTCCCCAATATCTCCAAAGACTCGGTAAGCGTCTTGCCCTCTTTGTAGGGCCGATCTTTCGCAGTCAGCGCCTCGAATATATCGGCGATACCCATCAATCTTGCCTGAACGGACATCTGTTCTCGCACTAAACCATTGGGGTAACCCTTGCCATCCATGCGTTCGTGGTGCCCCCCTGCGTACTCAGGCACACGACTAAGGTGGTGCGGCCAAGGTAAAGACTGCAACATCTTGATGGTGACGACGATGTGATGATTGATGATCTCACGCTCGTTCGCCGTCAATGTTCCCGCTCGGATGGATAGGTTCTCTGTTTCTTCTGGAGTCAGGAAATCTGCTTTTTCGCCACTGGCGTTCAGCCACTGATAAGTTGCGATGCGCTTTACTCGATCTATGTCAGCATCTTTCATCTTCTCACCACCGATATTGCTTTGACGCAGGAACGCTCTGTCATCCTCTAGTTGCTGCAGACGGGCCTGATAGTGAGCTTCTGTCAAACACCCCTCCAACATCTCGATACGAGCGTCACGCTTGAGCACCTCGAAACGGGTGTCGACCAGATGGATGCGATCGAAGATGGTCTGTAATTTCGTGGCTTTATCTACTACGTGTACTGGAGTGGTGATCTTTCCACAATCGTGTAGCAAACCCGCGATCTTGAGTTCGTATCTGTCTTTATCGGTAAGATTGAAATCAGAGAGTTCGCCTTGTTTGGTTCGGTTGGCGGCTTCAGCCAGCATCATGGTCAAGACAGGGACGCGCTCGCAGTGCCCACCCGTATAGGGCGACTTATCGTCGATCGCGGTATTGATGAGGCTGATGAAGGATTCGAACAATTCTTCCAGTTGCTGTATCAATCTGCGATTGCTGATGGCGATAGCCGCCTGCGAAGACAATGACTCCAATAATTGCTGGTCGTCATTCGAGAAGTTCTTTACTGCACCAGTATGCTCATCGAGCGCGTTGATGAGCTGAAGTACGCCAATGACCTCGCTATCGTGATTGCGCATAGGGACAGCCAGGAATGACTGTGAGCGATAGTTCGTTTTGGCGTCGAATTTCTTGGTGCCCGAGAAATCGAAGCCTTCAGCCGTGTACGCATCGACGATGTTGACTGTCTCGCCACTCAGAGCCGCGTGGCTCACCACCATCGCATGGTTCGGCTGATCATCTATATACAGTTGGACTGGGTAGAAGGATATCGGCTCACCGGACGTACCTCCCATGCGGATTCCGAGTGAATCGTTATGCAATATCTCGAATGTGAGCTGCTTGTTGGCTTCATCCAATAGGTAGAGCGTACCCGCATCGGCATGGGTGATCTTCTTAGCGGCATCCAAGATGCTTTCCAGCAAACGATTGATGTCTCGCTCGCTAGACAGCGACGCCCCGATGGCATTCAGTTCACTCAAACGATCAAGCAAACGCTCCAAAGTTGCGCGAGGCACTTGTGGACTTTCGTCTCGATCTCCGATCTTCTGCATATTGAAGTCGAGTTACTTGATACAGACCGCGCGAATCTGGTGCATGTCGGTGATGCCAGTCAAGACCTTCTCCATCCCGTCCTGTTTCAACGTGCGCATCCCCTCTTCCAATGCGATGGCAAAAAGCTCGGCGACGCGTGCGTGTTCTTGAATGGCTTTCTTCATCGGATCAGTACCGATCAACAACTCATGCAAGCCGACGCGCCCACGATACCCCGTACCCGAACATTTCTCGCAACCGACTTTTTCGTAAAGGGTGATCTGACCTTTGTCGTCTCCAAAAAGTTTGA
>JAVBYP010000264.1 GCA_030823965.1 Sideroxydans sp. | reverse complement strand
GCCATCCACTTGGACATCAACAGGGAAACGATAGAACCCGCAAAACCGATAACGGCCGACAACGCCAACAAGGAACCAAAGTTGATGCCGCCGTTCGCATCCATCCAGCGGTCCACGCCCAACAGGCGCAAAGTGATACTAATGACCACCAAAACAGCGATATTGGTCAGTAGGAACAAAAAGATACGTTTCATGCGACTCTCTCCAAAGTTAAGTTCACGGCACTCAGTTTAACAAGCTTCTTTAGCCGCTCGGTTCGCTACATGGGGGTGCTTGATACATTTTCAAGCCCATCGCTCAGAGCGAAAGGCTGTCAATTAGTTCGCCGCCTCAGAATCAGAATCTGAGTCTCATGCGCAGGCCAAACTCGGTCGTACGGTTTTCTGGCTCATAGAAGTAATACCAAGTGGTTACCCCATTATGGGTAACTGGCTGTATGACAGAATCGGATTTACTTATACGCCATATGTTCAAAAAAGGACCAAAGACCAAATCGTCCATTTCGTACATGACATCGGCACGAAAACCGAAGCCAGAGCTCTGCGAATTCGAGACATCGAATACACTGGTATATCCAGCGTGACCGACCAAATCAGATAGCCTAGAGACCTGTCGCCCCATCATCAGGTGGTCGAACTCCAGCGTCGTAGCGAGTACCGCCGAATCTTGTAGGGCGAAACGATGCGTCAATCCGATAGGAACATAGAAGTAATTACTTTCGCGACGATAACCAATATATCCCGTACTGCTGTAGCCACGTAGATCGTTGAACAAGTAACGATATCCGATACCGATGAACGGAGCATAGATAGCATTCCCTAGCTGAAAATCTCGCCCCACCAACCCTCTAGCCTCGATATACCAATCTGGCACACCCGCCTGCAACCCAGAGCCGCTGTAATCAACACGGCCATTGACGAAACGAACATCATCTTTGATGAACCAATCTTCTTTCAGAAGCAAAGCACCCATGTGGCCGATGCCGAACTTGTCACCCTTGGTCGACACCCCCAATGAAGGTTCTTCATAAAGATAGGAAGACAGCGTTATCCCCAACTCACTCCCACTTCTCGTCTTGACACTCGCCCCAACAGCATGAGCCGAAGACAATGATGCAAGAGATAGGATGGATAAAATGCAGGGGATGAAGAGGCTACAGGGCGATTTCATTTGAAGATATATGGCGCGGACTTTTATCGAAGGGAGTCACCCTATCCCGCACTTGCATCTCAGTCAATATTCACCAAAAAGAAAAGACCGATGTGGCGTATCGCCGCATCGGTCTAGACTAGATCAAGCAAAGACTACCAGCCTGATTCCCGCTCTGGTGTAGCCGTGATCTTGTGGATTGACAGGTCGGCTCCGTTGAATTCTTCTTCGGGGTCCAATCGGATACCAAAGAATTTTTTCAATAGCCCATAGACGATGAAGCCGCCTGCCAAGGCGATGCCGACACCCATCAATGTGCCGATGAGCTGAGACATGAAGCTGACGCCCCCCATGCCGCCAAGCGCTTTCGCACCAAATATGCCTGCCGCGATACCGCCCCACGCACCACACAAACCATGCAATGGCCACACACCGAGGACATCATCGATCTTCCAACGATTCTGAGTGAGGGTGAACATGACGACGAACAGTGCACCTGCGATACCACCCACGATGAGCGCCCCAACGGGATGCATCAAGTCAGAACCAGCACAGACTGCGACTAAGCCAGCCAGTGGGCCGTTATGTACGAAGCCGGGGTCGTTCTTACCCAACCACAAGGCAGTGAGTGTGCCCCCCACCATCGCCATCAGAGAGTTGACCGCGACCAATCCGCTGATACCAGTGATGGTCTGCGCAGACATGACGTTGAAGCCGAACCAACCTACGGTCAGTATCCAAGCACCCAGTGCCAAGAAAGGGATGCTTGAAGGTGGGTGAGCTGAGACGCGCCCTTCTTTTGTGTAACGTCCACGTCGCGCTCCTAGTAACAACACGGCGACCAAGCCTATCCAGCCACCCACCGCATGTACGACGACCGAGCCTGCGAAATCATGGAAGCCCGCACCGTAGGTCGTCTTCAACCACTCTTGGATTCCATAGTGATTGTTCCAAGCGATACCTTCGAAGAAGGGATAAACGAAACCGACCAGCATGAAAGTTGCTGCGAGTTGCGGATTGAACTTGGCGCGCTCTGCGATACCACCCGAGACGATCGCCGGAATAGCCGCCGCGAAGGTCATCAGAAAGAAGAATTTGACGAGGTCATAGCCGTTCTTCTGTGCCAGCTCTTCTGCACCTACGAAAAAGTTCATCCCATAAGCGATGCTGTAGCCGATGAAGAAATAGGCCAGCGTAGAAACCGCTAGGTCACTGAGAATCTTCACCAAGGCATTCACTTGGTTCTTCTTGCGCACCGTTCCCAATTCAAGGAACGCGAAACCGGCGTGCATCGCAAGCACCATGATGGCGCCTAACAATACGAATAAGACATCGCTGCTGAATTTCAACTCTTCCATGCTGCTCTCCTAATGTGCGAACGGCATACAGCCTGCAAGAAGCGTTCCCGCTTTATAAGCGATTGAAAGATATAGGCTCAGCTAAATTTTAGGTCGTTTCCACAGCCGTAAATGAGCCGAAACGGTGCACTTTATTCGTGTCGCACCATTGTTTTGCACTAATTGAGTGCGACCTATCACTTCCAATCTTTGAGATATTTTTCCAGCCAGAACAAACCAAGGATGGTCTTGCTATCGGTGATCTTGCCAACTCTTATCCACTCGACGGCCTCACTCAATGAGAGTTCGAACACTTCAAGGAACTCACCATCATCTAGATGACGACCCTGATGTGTCAGTCCACGTGCGATGAAATATTCCAAATGTTCGTCAGAGTATCCGATGCAAGGAAATGCAGTAGTTAGGTGTAACCATTCGCGCGCCACATAACCTGTCTCTTCCAACAGTTCGCGTTGCGCAGTGACGAGGATGTCTTCTCCCTTGTCGATCTTGCCTGCAGGCAGCTCGACGAATTCTTTCCGTGGTGGATATCGATATTGGCGCTCCATCACTAGATTGCCGTTATCCAACAACGCCAGCATGACGACTGCTCCCGGATGGACCAGATACTCACGATGGCTAGTCGATCCATCGGGTAGTAGCACGCTATCTTTGCGCACTTCAAGGAAGCCGCCGTTGTATATGACTTCGCTGTCGATCTGTTTTTCTGTGAGGTCCATTTCCACTCCCTACAAAGCAATACTCCCGCCGTAGCGGGAGTATTTGATCATTGAATGTTCGCTATCAATGCAGCAACAAAGACTGCTGTACGGCCACCGCGCACACCGACATCAATGCGCCAGGCAAGATACCCAAGGCCAACACGGCAAGGCCGTTGATGGAGATGAGCAATGCGCTATCGGGTTGCACGTAGATCTTCTCGTGGCTCTCAGGCGCATCGAAGTACATCAACTTGACGATGCGCAAGTAGTAGAACGCACCGATCAATGAGAACAACACGGCCATGACGACCAATGGGATATGCCCTGCTTGTACGGCTGCGTTCAACACCGAGAACTTGGCATAGAAACCCACTGTAGGCGGCACACCTGCCATGGAGAACATCAACAACATCATCATGAATGCTAGCCAAGGGCTGCGTTGATTGAGTCCTTTGAAGTCGTTGATGTTGTCTGCCTCAAAACCTTCGCGCGACAACAACATGATCATGGCGAAACCGCCCAAACTCATCAACACATAGACCACTGCGTAGAACATCGCCGCACCGTATCCTTCGATGGAGCCACTCAAGACACCGATCAACATGAAGCCCATGTGTGCGATGGTGGAGTAAGCGAACATACGTTTCATATTCGTCTGTGCGATGGCGGTGATGTTACCGACGGCCATAGACAAGACCGCCAGCACCATCAGCATGCCTGCCCAATGGATCATCATCGGTTGCAACGTCTCGACCAAGATGCGCATGACGAAGGCGAATGCGGCCAACTTAGGTGCTGAGCCGATGAACATGGACATCGCTGTCGGTGCACCGTGATACACATCAGGCACCCACATATGGAAGGGAACAGCACCTAGCTTGAAGGCCAGCCCAGCGACCAAGAACGCGAGACCGAACACCAACAACGAGACGTTGGGTGTGCCGTGTGCAATGACGTTGGAGATTGTTTGGATATCGAGCGAACCCGTCGCGCCGTAGATCATGGACATTCCGTACAACAAGAAGCCAGAGGCCATCGCCCCGAGTATGAAATACTTCATCGCTGATTCAGTGGCAGTGGCCGAATCGCGTTGCAACGCGACCATCGCGTACAGGCTCAATGCAAGGATCTCAAGTCCCATGTAGAGGGTGACGAAGTTGCTGGCAGAGATCATCACCATCATGCCCAGTGTGGAGAGCAGCACCAGACTGAGGAACTCACCAGTGAACAATCCACGCGTGATGAGGTAGCTACGCGAGTAGACCAACATCATGGACACGGACAAGTAGGTCAGCAGCTTGAGGACATCTGACATCAGGTCGTCAACGAACATGTTGTTGAACAGGTGGGCGACGCCGAACTCATGTGTCGCCACGGTGATGAGCGAGCATCCCAGCAAGGTCACTTGCACCAACAGATAGGTCATGCTTCTTGTCTTGCCCGGGATGACAACATCCAGAACCAAGATCACGCTCAACATGATGAGCATGAATATCTCAGCGTAGACAGGGAATAATGTGGAGATGTAATTCATGTCTTCCTCTTAGATTTTTGAGCGTGCCAAGTGAACCAATAGATCGTTCACCGAAGCATGCATGATCTCGCTCAAAGGCAATGGGTACAGACCCATCACCAACACGCTGATCGCCAATACAGACATCACCAAGATCTCTCTTGCACCGATGTCATGCAGATGTTTTACATGGTCGTTGGCGACCGCGCCGAACACAACACGCTTGTACATCCACAAGGTGTAAGCGGCACCGAACACCAATGTACTAGCTGCCGCGAAGCCATACCAGAAGTTCACTTTGACCGCGCCCATGATGACCATGAACTCACCCACGAAACCACTGGTTCCGGGCAAGCCACTGTTGGCCATGGCGAACAACATGAAGAAGGCGGCGAATATGGGCATTGTATTGACCACACCACCGTAGTCCACGATCTGGCGCGAATGCACACGGTCGTACATCACTCCGATACACAAGAACAATGCACCGGCAACGAAGCCGTGCGAGATCATCTGCAATAGCGCCCCTTCCATGCCATAGGCATTGAAGATGAAGAAGCCAAGGGTGACAAAACCCATGTGTGAGATGGAAGAATAAGCGATCAACTTCTTCATATCGGCTTGCGTCAAGGCGACCAAGCCGATGTACACCACCGCGATGAGCGACAGCGCGATCATGACACCTGCCAACTCATGACTCGCATCAGGTGCGATCGGCATAGAGAAACGGATGAAACCGTAGGCCCCCACCTTCAACATGATCGCGGCCAGCACCACCGAACCCCCGGTAGGTGCCTCGACGTGTGCATCAGGCAACCAAGTATGGACCGGGAACATCGGCACCTTCACCGCAAAGGCGAAGAAGAAGGCGATGAAGATGAGGATCTGCGCGTCCATCGGGATAGGCAGTTGGTGGTAATCCAATATCGAGAAGCTGCCACCTGAATGCAGGTACAGGTACAAGAAGGCAACCAGCATCAACAAAGAGCCTAGCAAGGTGTAGAGGAAGAACTTGAGCGCCGCATACACACGGTTCGGGCCGCCCCACACACCGATGATGAGGAACATAGGGATCAGCATCGCTTCCCAGAACACGTAGAACAACATCGCATCCAGAGACGCGAACACACCATTGATGAGGCCGGACATCACCAAGAAGGCTGCCATGTATTGCGCCACGCGCTTCTCGATGACTTGCCATCCTGCAATGACAACGATCAAGGTGAAGAAGCTATTGAGCAAGATGAACAGCATGGAGATTCCATCAACGCCCAAGTGATAGTGGATATTGAAGTGGCGGATCCACTCCTTCATCTCGACGAACTGCATCGCGCTCGTCATACGGTCGAAGCCCGTATATAGAGGGAGGGTTACCAACAAGCCCAGCACTGCACCTACAAGGGCGATGATGCGCGCCAATGGTGCGTTACGGTCGTTGCCAGTCGCTAGCACCAGCAAGCCAAAAACGATGGGGAGCCAGATGGCGACGCTTAACAGTGGATATCCAAAAATCATGCTTATTCCTTAATCTCTACACTGATACCACCTAAGAATGGCGCTTCTAGAAATTCTGTTTTCGGGATGAAGTGCAAGGCGCACGGAGCGCAGCAACCGGAATGTACTTTCTGTACATGAGGATTGCGAGCACCGCGCAACGCAGCAATTCGCCCGACAACTGAATTTGTAGAAGTGTCCATTAGAACCAAGTACGTACCGTCAATAGGAGCGATACTCCGACGATCATCCAAAACGCATAGTGGTAGACGTAGCCAGTTTGGAAACCACGCAATACGCCGGAGAACATACCAACCACTTTTGCTGAACCATTGACGAAGAAACCGTCGATCAACTTAACGTCACCGAATTTCCACAGATAACGACTCGCACCGCGTGCGCCACCGGCAAAGAACCAGTCATTGAAACGGTCGAAGTAGTATTTCTGATCGAGCAAGGTGTACACCCAAGAGAATCTCTTTTGGATGAGCGCAGGAATCTCAGGGCGCTTCAGGTACAGGAACCATGCAGACGCCACACCGGCCACAGCCAACCAGAACGGCAAGGTCGTCATACCATGCAAGGCCATACCAACTGCGCCTTCATAGTGTTCATACATCTCATGCATCGCAGGATGTTCGTCCGAGATGAAGATGGAATCACCAAAATAGTCGGTGTGCAAGAACGTGCCGATGGTGAAGAAGCCGATCGCGACTGATGGAATCGCCAACAAGATCAGAGGCAAGGTGATGACCCATGATGTCTCATGCGGTTTTTGCCCAGGAGCCAAGCCATGATGCTCATCGTGCCCGTGATCATCATGACCATGGTGTGCTTTGCCAAAACGCTCTTTGCCGTGGAACACAAGGAAGTACATACGGAAAGAATAAAACGCGGTGACGAATACACCAGCGACCACCGCAAAATACGCGAAGCTCGAACCAGGAATATTGGTCAGTTGCACCGCCTCGATGATGCTGTCCTTCGAATAGAAGCCAGAGAAGAACGGCGTACCGATCAGCGCAAGTGAACCGATCAATGAAGTGATCCAAGTGATTGGCATGTATTTACGCAAGCCACCCATGTTGCGGATGTCCTGATCGTGGTGCATAGCGATGATGACCGAGCCAGCCGCCAAGAACAGCAGGGCTTTGAAGAAAGCATGCGTCATCAAGTGGAAGATCGCACCCGTGTACATCGATGCACCCAACGCAACGGTCATGTAGCCGAGTTGTGACAAAGTCG
>JAVBYP010000186.1 GCA_030823965.1 Sideroxydans sp. | reverse complement strand
CGACATCGCCCAACTCGGACATCATGCCCCTCTTTATGCGAGAGGGGAGATTGATGATGCCGAAACGCACACGCATCAATCGACTCACAGGCAGCTCCAGCGCTTCGAAAGTACGACGCACCACGCGATTGCGCCCCTCTTTCAACACCAATCTATACCAGTGATTGAAGCCCTCACCGCCCTCGTCGCTCAATTGTTCGAAGCGCACCACACCATCTTCCAGCTCGATACCGTCTTTAGTCATTTTGCGCATCTGCTCAGGTGTCATCGCGCCCTGCACACGCACTGCATACTCACGCTCCACCTCGAAACGAGGATGCATCAGCCGATTCGCCAATTCGCCCGAAGTCGTGAATATCAACAAACCGCTGGTATTAAAGTCCAAACGCCCGATGGCGATCCATTTCTGACCACGCAACTTAGGCAGACTGTCGAAGACATTCGCACGCCCCTTGGGGTCGTCCCGACTGACGATCTCCCCCTCTTGCTTGTGATAGATCAAGACACGCGGCAAGGCTTGTTCTTCTTCCAAATGGAGTTTAAGGATGCGGCCATCGACCATCACCTTGTCGCCCTCGACCACTCTGACACCAAGGGTCGCCACGGCACCGTTCACCGTCACACGACCGGCACTGATCCACTCCTCCATCTCTCGGCGCGACCCGATGCCTGCTTGCGCAAGCACCTTCTGCAGGCGCTCTCCGGGAAGGCTATTTTCGATTTGTTCGGTCATTCGGTTACCGCTCTTCTTTCCAGCACTGCCTGTGCCAATGTCCCGCTATCCACATACTCCAACTCACCACCAACCGGTAATCCCCTTGCGATACGAGACACCTTGATGCCATTCGCGCGCAACATCGTCGCGATGTAGTGCGACGTCGCTTCCCCCTCGACCGTAAAGTTGGTCGCCAAGATGACTTCGCACGACAACTCCTGCGCGCGCTTGAGCAAGCGCTCCAATGGCAACTCACGCGCCCCCACACCATCCAACGGCGAAAGGCGGCCCATCAATACGAAATACATACCACGATAGCACTGCGCCTGCTCCATCATCAGCAAGTCAGCCGGCATTTCCACCACACAAAGCAAATCATTTTCGCGCCGACCCGAGCTGCACAAAGAGCAGATATCCTCTTCGGAGAAATTGTTACATTTGGCGCAATGTTTGACGCTCTCTACCGCATGTTTAAGTGAATGGGAGAGATGTAACGCACCCTGACGATCTCGTTGCAATAGGTGATACGCCATGCGCTGTGCCGACTTAGGACCGACTCCCGGCAAACAGCGCAACGCGCTGATGAGTTCTTCCAGGCTGGAAGGAGACTTGATCAAAATGGCAGACTCATTCCCGGTGGCAATTGAGCGGTAAATCCGCTCATGCGTTTTTGAGTTGTATCGGCCGCTTTTTTATTAGCATCGCTGAATGCAGCAACGATCAGGTCTTCCAACATCTCTTTGTCGTCCATCACGCTTTGATCCAAACTGACTCGACGCACCTCGTGCGAACAGGTCATGACTACTTTGACCATACCGGAACCCGATTGCCCTTCCACTTCAATGGTAGCCAGTTCGTCCTGCGCCTTCTTCATATTGGCTTGCATCTGTTGCGCTTGTTTCATCAAGCCGCCTAGTCCGCCCTTCATCATTTCCACTTCCTCCAGTTACACGGGTCGAATAGACCCTTCGATCAATTGTGCACCCAGTTTTGCCTGAGCTTCCCTTACAAAAATATCTTGCTTGATAGCATCTTCAGCTTGCTGTTGACGCGTTTGCTTGACCTGCTGCTCTACTGCCGCAGGTGTGGCGACATCCTTCGTTGCACCTAGTTCGACCACCAGCCTGAGCGGCTTAGCAAAGTATTCACTCAAGGTCGATTGCAACTTGTCTTGCGCCATCTTGTTACTCTGCATGTGCTTGAACTGTGGGGCAAGATTGAGCACCATGCGCCCGTCCTCAAAGCTGGCGAGCACACAATTCTTCGCCAATTCTTTCGCCATCCCTTGCAGGTTGAGTTGCGACAGTAAGGTGTTCCAATCCAAGTCAGCGACATTTGCAGCATGCTGAACGGGGGCGGGTTCCGCAACAACGTGTTGGGCGGCGCTAGGCGCTGCTACAGGTGCACTCGGCCTAGCTGGCACACTGCGTGGTGCAGCTTGCCCCACACTCGCCGTCGAAGCCTGCGTCGCGAACGCCAGCATACGCAACAACGTCATGGTGAAACCCGCGTATTCATCCGGCGCGAGATCGATCTCACTACGCCCATGGATGGCGATCTGGTAGTTAAGCTGAATCTCTTCAGGCGTGAATTGCTGCGCCAGCTCCATCAAGCGTGCGCGCTCCGGCTCATCGTCGGCGATCGCTTGCGGAATGGTCTGCGCCAGCGCGATGCGATGCAGCAATGTCGCCAAGTCTTGCAAGGCGGCCTCGAACGCGATGCTGCGAATCGCCATATCGTCAGCGATACGTAACAGCCCAGCGCCATCGCCCGCGCGCAACAATTGCAACAAGTCGAACAGATAACCTTGATCGATGGCGCCCAGCATGGTGCGCACCAGCGATTCGTCCACCTTGCCAGACGAATACGCGATGGCCTGATCCATCAGACTCAACGCATCACGCATACTGCCTTGGGCAGCACGCGCCACCAGATTCAACGCGCCGTTCTCATAGGGGATATTCTCTTGCCCCAACACGTATTGCAGATGCGACAAGATCAACGCAGGTGGCATCTGCTTCAGATTGAACTGCAAGCAGCGCGATAACACCGTGACGGGAATCTTTTGCGGATCGGTGGTGGCGAGGATGAACTTCACATGCGCGGGCGGCTCTTCCAGCGTCTTCAACATCGCATTGAAGGCCGACTTGGACAGCATGTGCACCTCGTCGATGATGTACACCTTAAAGCGTCCGCTGGATGGCGCGTACAGCGCACTCTCCAACAACTCGCGCATGTTATCCACCTGCGTGTTCGAAGCCGCGTCCAGCTCGATCAGATCGACGAAACGTCCGCTATCGATCTCAGTACAAGCACTACACACACCACACGGCGTGGCAGTGATTCCAGATTCACAATTGAGGGATTTGGCGAAGATGCGGGCGATGGTGGTCTTGCCCACGCCGCGCGTGCCAGTGAAGAGATAGGCATGATGCAAGCGGTTCTGCGTCAGCGCATTCGTCAGCGCCTGTACCACATGCTCCTGTCCCGCCAATTGAGCGAAGTTCCTGGGACGCCATTTGCGTGCTAACACTGAAGTCGCTGACATATCACCCACCTATAACGTATCGAGTGAAACACCCTCGAAAAATAAGGAGGCGAGCCTTACCCCCGGCACTTGCACCGCTTGGCTGTGGCTGCTTCCTTCCGGACCTGACCAGGTTCACCAAAGTGCAATGCGGGGAGACCCGCCAAACCGCTTAGCGTGTCGCGCTATCGCGCCACGCCTGAATTCAAACCGCTTTGACCGGGATCATCCCGATTCGCTTCTTCCATTCCGCAGGCCCAGTCTCGTGAACCGAGCGACCTTGCGTATCTACCGCCACCGTCACCGGCATGTCTTCCACCTCGAACTCGTAGATGGCTTCCATACCGAGATCAGCGAAGGCGACCACTTTTGCACTGCGTATCGCTTTGGACACCAGATAGGCTGCCCCACCCACCGCCATCAGATATACCGCTTGGTGCTTCTTGATTGCTTCCAGACCAGCTTTGCCGCGCTCCGCTTTGCCGATCATTCCGATCAGGCCAGTCTGCGCCAGCATGGTTTCGGTGAACTTATCCATGCGTGTCGCCGTCGTCGGTCCTGCCGGCCCAACCACCTCGTCGCGCACGGGGTCAACGGGGCCGACATAGTAAATGAATCGACCATTAAAATCCACGTCCGACGGGAGTTTCTCGCCTTTTGCCAGCATATCCACGATACGTTTATGCGCCGCATCACGTCCTGTCAGCAACTTGCCCGACAGAAGCAGCGTATCGCCAGGTTGCCATTGCGCGATGTCCGCACGCGTCACCGTATCTAGATCGATACGTCGCGCATCCGCCGACGGCTTCCAGTGCACGTCGGGGTAGTCTTCGATCTTGGGCGGCGTGAATGTCGCCACTCCACTGCCATCCAACTCGAAATGCGCATGGCGTGTGGCCGCGCAGTTCGGAATGATGGCGACAGGCTTGGAAGCCGCATGCGTGGGGTAATCTAGGATCTTCACATCCAACACTGTAGTCAACCCACCCAATCCTTGCGCGCCGATACCTAACGCGTTCACCTTATCGAATATCTCGATACGCAATTCTTCGATACGATTCTTAGCGCCCCGCGCCTTGAGTTCGGTCATATCGATGTCTTCCATCAACGCCTCTTTCGCCAGCAACACCGCCTTTTCCGCCGTGCCGCCGATGCCGATACCCAACATGCCGGGTGGACACCAGCCTGCCCCCATCGTCGGCAATTGATTGACCACCCACTCGACGATATCGTCACTCGGGTTGAGCATCGCCATCTTGGATTTGTTCTCCGAACCACCGCCCTTGGCCGCGATACGCACGTCCACCTTATCACCCGGTACGATCTCGAAATGCACCACGGCTGGCGAGTTATCTCCCGTATTCTTACGACGACCAGCAGGGTCAGACACCACCGAAGCGCGCAACACGTTATCCGGTAGCAGATAACCTTTGCGTACGCCAGCATTCACCATCTCGGTGATGCTCATCGTCGCATCCGCCCAGCGCACATCCATGCCGACTCGCACGAACGCCACCACGATGCCTGTATCTTGACAGATCGGCCGCTTACCCAACGCGCACATGCGCGAATTGGTCAGTATCTGTGCCATCGCATCCTTCGCAGCTGGCGACTCTTCGCGCTTGTAAGCTGCTGCCAGCGCTTGAATATAGTCTTGAGGATGGTAGTAGGATATGAATTGCAACGAGTCGGCGATGCTATCGATGAAGTCCTGCTGGCGAATAGTGGTCATGGCGATGGTCTCGTTGAAGGGTGGGCGGATTATGCGAGCGTGAGGAATCAGCGTCAAACGGTTAGAATGCGCGCCCGCCTGTACTAGGGCAAACGAGATTCACAGGTATTCAAATGGCGATTCAATGGTTCCCCGGACACATGACCGCCGCCCGCAAGAAGGCGACGGAAACCATGGAACGCATCGATGTGGTCATCGAGGTGTTGGATGCGCGCGTGCCGGAGGCGGGTAGCAACCCGATGCTCCGCGAGATGCGCGAGCATCGGCAGCGCCCCTGCCTTAAAGTGTTGAACAAAGCCGACCTCGCCGATCCCGCCGTCACCAAGGCTTGGCTAGATCACTTCAACAGTCAGAAGAACGTGAAGGCCATCGCCCTTTCCTGCAAGAAACCGGGCGAAGCTGCAAAGATTCCCAAGTTGTGTCTGCCGTTGGCACCACATCGCGGTACGACGCTCAAGCCGCTGCGCATGATGGTGATGGGCATCCCCAACGTGGGGAAATCCACTTTCATCAACGCGCTGCTGAAGCGCCGCACTGCCGCCGTGGGTGATGAACCCGCCATCACCAAAAATCTGCAATTCTTCGAGCTCAACGACCACATGCAGCTCGTCGATACGCCGGGCATGATGTGGCCGAAGATAGAACACGAGAGCGACGGCTTCATGCTCGCCGCCAGCAACCTCATCGGCCGCAATGCCTATGACGAGCAAGAAGTAGCGACCTTCTTGGGCGATCTACTGATGCAACGCTATGCGACGCAGGTACAGCAGCGATACAAATGCGACATCACCGATATGGACGGTGTCGGTCTCATCGAGGCCATCGCCCAACTGCGCAGCTTCCGCATTCGCGGCAAAGAGTTCGATTATGAGAAAGCAGCGATCACCTTGCTGCAGGATTTCCGCACGGGAACCTTGGGGCAAATCAGCTTGGAAACCCCAACCTCACGAGCAGAGATGATGCAAAGAATATTAGTTCCTGCTTATAATCCAGCCCATCCAGATTCTTAAGTTCACTCGTATGTCTTCATTGCGCCTCTCGCTCCTGCTTGCCAGCCTTACCCTCTCTGGGTGCAACACGCTGCATCTCAGCGCCTATACACTGGATAAAGACCCACTTGAACCCTTCAATCGCAAGGTCTACGTGTTCAACGACACGCTAGACAAAGCGGTGGTCAAACCCGTCGCACAAACCTACGCACAGTTCGTGCCCTCACCCGCGCAAACACTGGTGAACAACTTCTTCTCCAACTTGGATGACGTGACAGTCACCGCGAACGATCTGCTTCAGCTCAAGTTCAAACAAGCCGCCAGCGATGGCAGTCGAGTGCTATTCAATTCCACCTTCGGGCTCTTAGGATTCCTCAACGTGACGGATCGTTTGGAGAAACACAATGAGGATTTCGGCCAAACGCTGGGTTACTGGGGTATGCACAGCGGACCTTACCTGATGCTGCCACTATTGGGGCCTAGCTCCTTCCGAGACGGGGTAGGTTTATACGGCGATAGTTATGTCAGCATCATTGGCAACACGACACCGACCACCTCACGTTATGCCGCCTATGCCGCAGACGGATTGAACAAGCGTGTGAACCTACTCGACCAAGAAAAGGTCTTGGATGATGCGACCATCGACCGCTACAGTTCACTTCGAGACTTTTACCTGCTGCGTCGTCAAAGTCTGGTGTTCGACGGTGATCCGCCGCGTGTGAAATATGACGACGAGGATGAAGAATAAGATGCACCATAAAAAAACGGCGGGTTGAACCCGCCGTTTTTATTTGTGTTGCCTGACTCAGATCATTGAGCGTTACGCAATGCTTCGATACGCTCATCCAAGGGGGGGTGGGTCATGAACAGCTTGGAGAAACCGCCACCGCCCGAAATTGCTTGAGCTGCCATGTTCTTTGGCAATGCTGCTGCTTCATGGTTACCCTTCAGGCGCTCTAGCGCAGCAATCATCTTCTGACGACCTGCCAAGTTCGCGGCACCCGCATCGGCACGGAACTCACGCTGACGCGAGAACCACATCACGATGATGCTAGCCAACACACCCAAGATCAACTGTGCCGCGATCTCAGCCACGAATGCTCCGATACCGGGGCCATCACGTCCATCGTTCTTCAACAGCACGCGATCGACGAAATATCCGAACAACTTGGCAAAGAAGACCACAAAGGTGTTCACGACGCCTTGGATCAAAGCTAGGGTGACCATATCACCATTCGCCACGTGGCTCACTTCATGGGCCAGCACTGCTTCTGCCTCGTCCTTGCTCATTGCGTGGAGCAATCCAGTGCTCACCGCCACCAGCGCATTATTACGGTTCCAACCCGTCGCAAAAGCATTCACATCAGGCGCATCGTAGATCGCCACTTCTGGCATACCGATACCTGCGGCTTCCGCTTGGCGACGCACGGTATCCACCAACCAACGTTCCGTTGCGTCCTGCGGGATCTCAATGACCTGCGCACCGACGGATTGTTTCGCCATCCACTTGGACATCAACAGG
>JAVBYP010000128.1 GCA_030823965.1 Sideroxydans sp. | reverse complement strand
CACGCATACTTTTTGATGATTCCGGTTTCCTTGAATGAGCCAAAAGTGGCAAGGTTTTCAACACGATCCGCATTCGATGCGGGAGAAAGTCATGTCTAAGGTTAAGTGATGGGTGAAAAGTTCTCACATACCACCGTTCAGTGCCTCACGGCCATCGCGCAACATCACGGGTTGCAGGTCAACCCTGAGCGCTTGATCCATGA
Source organism: Sideroxydans sp. (assembly GCA_030823965.1). GTDB lineage: Bacteria > Pseudomonadota > Gammaproteobacteria > Burkholderiales > Gallionellaceae > Sideroxyarcus. Next base: position 7,320 of record JAVBYP010000128.1, on the reverse strand, counting down.
ATATGCGCTAACCGATGAAGAGCCCGCAGCGACTTTGGTGCTGCGGATGGCTACCGAGATCGGCTTGAAAGCAAAGAGCGAAAAGCTCACTTGGAACGGGCTGTTTGCGCAAAAAGGCGTATTCCCCACATTGGCCAGATTGTCCGATGGTCGGGGCGTCATCGTTGTCGGCGTGCGCGCTGGCGAAGGCGGCAATGAAGACCTTGTCGCCGTTCTAGATCCCTCCACCGACATGACGAGTGTCGTATGGATGAACAAAGAGAAGTTTTGCGGATTATGGGAGGGGGAAGTCGTCTTTTTGAAGCGCAACCATTCCATCACCGATACTCATCAGCCGTTCGGACTGCGCTGGTTCATCCCCGAGATATTGAAACAAAGTATCGCATTCCGCGACATCGCCATCGCCTCGCTTGCCATGACTGTACTGGGCTTGGCCTCCCCCATCTTCTTCCAACTGGTGATCGACAAGGTGTTGGTCCACCAAAGTATCTCCACGCTTGCGGTACTGACTGTCGGCGTCACGATCGCCCTGCTGTTTGAATCCCTGTTCGGCTATCTGCGCCAGATGTTGCTGCTTGCGGCGACCAACAAGATCGACATGCACATCACGCGCCGAGTGTTCGGGCACCTGCTGTCATTGCCCATAGACTATTTCGAGACCACGTCGGCGGGTGTGGTGACGCGCAACATGCTGCAGATCGAGACCATCCGCAACTTCCTCACGGGCAGGCTGTTCTTTACCACGCTCGATACCCTTTCCCTGCTCGTGTTCCTCCCCATCTTGTTCTTCTATTCATTCAAGCTGGCACTCATCGTGTTGGTGTTTTCCCTTGTCATCTGCGCGATCATTTTGGCATTGCTACCGACCTACCGCCGCCAACTCAATGATGTGAATACAGCTGAAGGCAAAAGACAGTCGATGCTGGTGGAAACCATACACGGCATGCGCACGATCAAAGCGCTGGCGATCGAGCCGGTGCAGCGACGCTCTTGGGATCAACTCTCGGCCGATGCGATCACCCGACATTTTCGCGTGGCAAGGACCTCGATCACCGGTGTGGCGTTCACCGATTTCATTGGCAAGATGATGCCGATAACGATCATTCTGATCGGTGCCCAGAGCGTATTTGACCAAACGATGACGGTGGGTGTGCTGATCGGCTTTCAGATGCTTTCGGGTCGTGTTTCCGGCCCCTTGTTGCAGATAGTCGGGCTGATCAACGATTACCAACAAACACGCGTCTCGGTGGACTTGCTGGGGCAAATCATGAATCGCCCTCCCGAGGGGCGCGGAAGTGGGGGCTTGCGTCCAGAGATGAAAGGCGAGATCGCCTTCGACAACGTCACCTTTCGCTATCCCGGGGCCAGCGTCACTGCGCTGGATCGTGCGACGTTCAAGATCGAATCAGGCTCAGTGGTGGGTATCGTTGGTCGTAGTGGCTCTGGCAAAACGACGCTTGCCAAATTGATACAAGGGCTCTATGCAGTGCAGGAAGGTGTCGTGCGTTTTGACGGGATAGATGCGCGCGAGATCGATCTGTCGCATCTGCGAAGACAGATCGGCATCGTCATGCAAGAGAACTTCCTGTTTCGCGGGACCGTGCGCGAGAACATCATCGCGACCAAACCTGATGCCTCGTTCGAAGAGATCGTGGCAGCTGCCCAAGCAGCCGGTGCAGATGAGTTCATCGAGCGCCTCCCTCAAGGGTATGACACGCTACTTGAGGAAAATGCATCCAATCTGAGCGGCGGACAGAAACAGCGGCTATCCATCGCACGCTCCCTACTGTCGAAGCCGCGCGTCCTCATTCTCGATGAGGCAGCCAGTGCTTTGGACCCCGAGAGTGAGGCCATATTCATCCGCAACCTGTCCCAGATCGCAGTCGGACGCACAGTGGTGATGATCTCGCACCGTCTTTCGACACTGGTTAACGCCAATTCGATCTTGGTGATGCAGCATGGTCGTCTCGCCGATGCCGGACGACATGAAGAATTGTTATTGCGTTGCCCAACCTATCAGCAATTATGGAACCAGCAAACAAGTCATCTTTGAGCTTCTTGGCAAAAGCCAAGCGCGCCCTCTTTGGCGCATCGGGAAGATCTCAGCCATCGGATGAGACGACTGCGGTCGAGTTCTTGCCTGATGCGGATGCGATCGAGCGTACTCCGTTGCCGCGTTACACACGGGTCACCGTGCATGTATTGGCAGCGGCACTGATCAGTTTTTTGGTGTGGGCGAGCTTGTCCAGCATCGACCTGATCGTTGTGGCACGCGGCCGTCTGGTGACGCCACTGCCCAATATCGTCGTCCAACCGCTGGAGAACTCCATCATCCAGAGCATCGATGTGCGTGTGGGTCAGGTAGTGAAAAAAGGGGAGCTATTGGCAACGCTTGACCCTACTTTTGCAAAAGCTGACGAAGCGGAGTTAAGAGCGCGCTTGAGCAGCCTAGAAACCCAATCGCAACATCTAGGAGACGAACTGGCCGGTACCAATCCGCCTGAATACACGGGCACCAACATGGACACTCAATTGCAGGCGCAGTTATCTGCCGAGCGCCAGGCGAATTACCGTGCGCAACTGCGCAAACTGGAAGAGACCGGGGGCAAGCTGAAAGCTGCGGCCGACACCAACCGCCTTGACCAGAGAGTGTTGACGGAGCGCCTGAACAATCTGCTGAAAATGGAAGCGATGCAGGAGAAACTGGTCGCACAGAACTTTTCCGCGCCGGTTCGCCTTCTGGAAGAACGCGAAAGACGATTAAGCGTAGAACAGGAACTGCAGTTGGCAAAGAATCGTGAGGTGGAACTCAGGCGTGAGCTGGCCGCGTTCGATGCGGAAAAAATCGCATTTGAAAAAAGCTGGCGCCAAAAGATGATGGAAGATCTGCTTGCCACTTCACGCGATCTGGATGCCCTAGGGGAACAATTGCAAAAGGCAGACAAACGCAACCGACTGGTCATGCTCACCGCACCAGTTGACGCGGTGGTGCTGGATATCGCAAAACTTTCTCAAGGTTCCGTCGCGCGTGCCGCTGAACAGATGTTCACCTTGGTGCCCTTGGTGGCAGAACTGGAGGCAGAGGTGCAGATCGACTCTCTGGATGTGGGGTATGTGAAACTGGGAGATACGGCAAGTCTGAAATTCGATGCCTATCCATTCCAGAAACATGGCGCGCTTGAGGCGAAATTGCGCACGATCAGCGAGGATGCTTTTCGGCGTGATGTGAATACAGGCCAAGGCTTGGACGCTTATTATTTGAGCCGGATCAGCTTGGGCTCCTCACGACTGAAAATGATGCCGGAACAGTCGCGCTTGTTGCCAGGCATGACGCTGACAGCTGAGATCGTGGTGGGTAAACGTTCGGTGATCTCTTATATCCTGTGGCCACTCACAAAATCCATGGATGAGTCTATCCGCGAACCATGACGACTCGCCATTCGAACGATATGCAACTTGCTTCACATCCATCAATGGGATGAATACACGCGATGTCCACCGACAACACTGATAAGGAAAAGCGCGCCTTCAAAAAGAGCTTGCGGTTGGCCGAATTCGGCGAACCCAAGGAGCAATTCACGCTCGGATTGATGTATGCGAATGGTGTGGGTGTAGCACAAGATTTTCAGCAAGCGATGCATTGGTATCAAAAGGCCGCTGAAAATGGTGTCGCAGCAGCTCAGTACATCTTGGCTGGCAAATATGAGACTGGCACGGGTATCGATCAAGATCTCCAGAAGGCGTTCTCTTGGTATCACAAAGCAGGAGAGCGCGGACACTCAAAGGCGCTCTTCAATCTAGGCAAGCTCTACACAAGCGCCCATCCGGCACTGGCCGTGGATTGTATGCACGAGGCTGCTGCAAAAGGACTCGCCGAAGCGCAATTCTTTCTCGGCACGGCATACGCATCAGGCACGCACGTCGCTCAAGATCTTCACCTGGCACTGGACTATTTTCAGCAGGCGGCTGAACAGGGTTCCGCGCCTGCTCAAACTGCGCTGGCAGAATTATTCGCCAACGGACAAGGATGTACTCGAGACCTAAAAACAGCGTTGTATTGGTATCGCAAGGCAGCTTCGCAAAATCATGCCCCCGCGCTGATCGCACTAACGAAGATCGATGCGCAGGCTGATGCGCAAGGACTGCGCCGTGCGCGCAGCAAGACAGTGACGACAGAGCGCAGGAATTCCTCATCGCGTTGGGCAGAAGTGGCTTGGCAAGGAGATGCTGATGCTCGTTACAGTTTGGGGATGATGTATGAGTTAGGGGCTGGGGTGGAGCCGGATCTGGCACAAGCTGTATCGTGGTATCGCAGAGCTGCTACGGAAGGTCACACAAAGGCACAACTCAAGCTGGGGCAATTACACGAAAAACAAGACATACAGGAAGCGCTGGGCTGGTACCGCAAAGCTGCAGAGCAAGGCGATACGCAAGCTCAGATCACATTAGGCGGGCTGTACTCTGCAGGACAAGATGTGGAACAAGATGCCATCCAAGGATTCTTTTGGTATTTCAAGGCGGGTGAGAGCGGCGATCCCAAAGCTCAAGTGGCGCTCGGTAAGCTGTGTGAGAGTGGTCTAGTCCATCTAGCTACGGCTTGGTACCAAAAAGCGGCAGAACAGAATGATGCAGAGGCTCAATGTCTTTTGGGGCGTCGGTATGCCAGCGCAGAGAATGGCTCTCAAGATCACGCTTTGGCGCTGTCATGGTTCAAAAAATCCGCCGAACAAGGTTTCGCGGAAGCGCAATTCTTGCTAGGCAACATGCTCGCGGCCGGCCTTGGGGTAAGACAGGATCCAGAACAAGCAGTGAGCTATTACCAACAAGCTGCAAAACAGGGGTTCGCCGCCGCTCAGAACTCATTGGGGGTGGCCTATTCACGTGGCGAGGGCATCGGCAAGAACAACCGACAAGCAGTGGCTTGGTGGACCAAAGCGGCAGAGGGTGGAAATGTTGAAGCCCAATTCAATCTGGGATTGATGTATGAAAAGGGAGTAGGCGTTGCGCAGAACTATACCCAATCATTCTTCTGGTACCGGCGCGCGGCAGAACAAGGTTTGATCAAGGCACAATGTGCAGTAGGTGCAATGTGTATCAGCGGCAACGGCATCGTTCAAAACTACAATCAGGCGATCGCTTGGTACAAAAAAGCCGCCGCTCATGGCGATGCGAAAGCGCAGTGGAATCTTGGGACACTCTACGCCAGCGGTCGCGGCGGCGTTCCTATGGATATTCCACAAGCATCAGAATGGTGGAGTAAGGCGGCGACTTCAGGCTTTGCGCCGGCACAATCCTCTTTAGCGGCTCTTTACGCTCGTAGTGATGAGGCGAAACATCGCCAACAGGCCGTGTATTGGTGGTCTAAAGCAGCCGAGCAAGGTGACGCTGAAGCTCAATACAACCTTGGCTTGATGTACAGTCAGGGCAAGGGCGTGGAACAGAATGACGAGCGTGCGTTCTTTTGGTTCGATCAGGCGGCCGAACAGGGATTGGCGAATGCACAATCCAAATTAGGATTGTTGTATGTGACCGCGCAAGGCGTACCATTAGATTACATCGAAGCTTACAAATGGTTCACGCTAGCGAAGGACAACGGCGAAGCCGCCTCCAAGCAGAATCTGGATCACGTGGCCACATTGATGACGCCCTTGCAGATCACTGAGGCGCTACGTCGCGTCAAAGAATGGACCAAAAAACATGCATGAACTGCTTGACTGCGAGGGGACTATGATGGCGATCGGCTCAATATTGAGTGGCGACGAGCCACTCCCATTACTTACAATAGCGAAACAAGTGTTAATTCCCCCTAAAGTTTTCCCCAATAGCTCCGATAACTGGTTCAACGGCGGTTGCTAAGCTTCCAAAAACAGCTAACCAAAGTGAGCGGCCCAAAGGTCGCAAAATGAACTAAGTCAAATAGGAGAATTATCATGGCACAAGTCATCAATACCAACGTAGGCGCCCTGTTCGCTGGTGCAGCTCTGAACAAATCAGCGATTGCTCTGCAAACAGCGCAACAACGCCTATCATCTGGACTTCGCATCAATAGCTCGAAAGACGATGCGACCGGCTTGGGCATTGCCGTAGGTTATGACAGCCAAGTGCGTGGCACGAACATCGCCATTCGCAACGCGAATGATGCAGTTTCTAAGGCGCAAACCTTGGATGGTTATGCAGGTCAAGTCACTGAGAACCTGCAGCGCATCTATGAGATCTTGATTCAAACCGGTGATGTCGCAACGACCGAGTCCACAGCGCTGATCGCAGAGAATGCACGTATCGTGGCACTGACTGGTGTGGCTGGCGTACTCCCCGGCACTGTGACAGTGGACGGCGCAGGCGGTACCGTGACAGGTGGTAGTGCGGCCCTTGCAGCCGTCACAGGAGCGACTGCAGCTGCTGTGTTGACCGACATCGGCACCATCACTGCAGCTCGTGCTGTATACGGTGCAGACATGGCGACATTCGCCTCTGCCGTTTCCACCATGCAAACTTCCTCAGTGAACTTGTCTGCTTCTTATAGCCGTATCATGGATACAGACTATGCAGCGGAAACCACTGCTATGACACGTAACAACATCTTGCAACAAGCTGGCACCGCAGTATTGGCTCAAGCGAACCAAACACCAAACACAGTCTTGAGCCTGTTACGTTAATTAGTTTAGTGTGACTAAACACCCAACTGGGAAACCAGTTGGGTAGTTAGGTAAAGGAGAAGCAAAATGCTCATCCCAAATGTAAGCAACACGATACAGACTCCTCAGTCCGTTAGGGTGCCTGGAGATGGGGCGGCTGTGGCCAAAGATTCAGTGAAGGTACGTCCTAGTGTTGCGCAAGCGGAGCCTCAGCAACCTTCCAACGTACAGTTGAAGAGTGCGGTGGATAGTATCAATCGCGCCCTGCAACAGACGAACATGAAGATGGAGTTGAGTATCGATTCCAGCACCAAGAAGCCAGTAGTCAAGATGATGGATGCAGAGACAGGAGAATTGATTCGGCAATTTCCCTCTGAAGAGGTGTTGGCTATCGCAAGCTCGATAGATCAATTCCTAGAATTCCAGCAAGGCTTGCTGTTAAAGACGAAGGCTTAGTTCGGGAGCTAGATCATGGCAACTTCAACGGTAGCATCTACGAGCGCGGGCACACTTGATGTGCCCTCACTCGTTTCTCAGTTGATGGCTGTTGAGCGACGACCTATCGACAAGCTCAACACCAAGATCGAGAGTTACCAGACCAAGATCTCTTCATTTGGCACGATCAAAGGATTGGTCTCGGATTTCAAGACCGCCTTGCAAGGCATGAACACCAGCTTGCTGGCTA
>JAVBYP010000188.1 GCA_030823965.1 Sideroxydans sp. | reverse complement strand
TGTATCAGTGGCGGTGTGTATGCTGTTACCCAAGGCCCCCGCTTGGAGACGGCGGCTGAGATCGATCGGCTTGATCGTGATGGGGCAGACATTGTCGGTATGACCGGCATGCCAGAAGCTGCGTTGGCGCGTGAACTGGGATTGGATTATGCCGCCATCACCGTCGTGGTGAACTACGCGGCAGGACGTGGAGCAAGCGAGAGGGCGGTCCCGTTGGATGAGATCGGCACATTCGCACAACCGGCGATGGCAAGAGTGCGCAAGATATTGGAAGGTGTGGTGGAACACGATGGCGTCTAGGCCAGTCCTGCGCATGGGTGATCCGCGCTTGTTGCAGCGCGCGGAACCCATCACCAATTTTGGCAGTCGCGAACTGCAAGCCTTGCTGGCTGATATGCGCGACACCATGCACGAGTTGGACGGTGTCGGCCTTGCTGCACCGCAGATCGGTGTCAGCCTGCGCGTAGTCATCTTCGAGGTGAATGCCAATCCGCGTTATCCCGATGCCGAATCCGTGCCGCAGACCGTACTCATCAATCCTGTACTCACGGCATTGTCAGAGGAGGTGGAGGAAGATTGGGAAGGCTGTTTGAGCGTGCCCGGCATGCGTGGCTTAGTGCCGCGTTACACCCAATTGCGCTATCAAGGTCGTGACGAAAAGGGCGGGCTGATCGATCGCACCGTCAGCGGATTCCATGCGCGTGTGGTGCAGCATGAATGTGACCATCTGGAAGGTATCTTGTATCCGATGCGGATGCGCGACATGCGCAACTTTGGGTTTTCTGAAGTGCTGTTCCCCGGACAGAAGCAACAGGACGAATGATGATGAACGAACTATCAAAGACCTCGCGGCATTTGCTTTGGTCATTGCTGGCTGCAGTGGTGGTCATGCTGATCGGTACGCTGGGTTATCGTTGGTTGGGTGGGGAGCAATACTCTTGGTTGGATTGCTTCTACATGACCTTCATCACGGTCACGACCATCGGCTATGTCGAGTCAGTCGATGTGTCGAATTACGAATATGGAAAGCTGTTCACCATCTTCATCGGTCTCACGGGTATCGGTGTGTTGGGCTATGTGTTGTCCACGGTCACAGCGTTCATGCTGGAAGGCGAATTCAATGAGGTCAGGCGGAGAAACAAAATGGAAAAGAAGATCGCACAATTGAAAGGTCACTACATCGTGTGTGGCATGGGACAGATCGGTAGCAACATCGCCCATGAGCTGGCCATCACCGGTCGGCACTTCGTCATGGTGGATAAGGACAGAGCTAATCTGGAACATTATGTCGCGCAACATCCGGCGCAGCTCTATGTGATGGGTGATGCTACGGACAACGAGGCCTTGCTGGCGGCCGGAATCAAACATGCCATCGGCATCTTCGCCGTCGCACATGATGACAACCAGAACCTCGTCATCAGCCTCAGCGCCAAGCAACTCAACCCTGAAGTGCGCGTCATCGCGCGCTGTCATGAACTGAAGAATGTGAGCAAGATCAAGAGTGCTGGGGCAGACGAGATCGTGTTGCCAGACTTTGCTGGTGGTCAGCGCTTGGTCTCTGCGATGGTGCGCCCCAATGTGTCCGGCTTCTTGGATGAGATGAGCAAGGCAGAAGGGGATCTGCGCATGGAAGAGCTGATCATCCCAGGACGCTTACACGGCAAGACTTTGGATATGTTCTATACGGACAATGAAGAATGTCTGGTGATGGCTGTGAACACCCAAGGCAAGTGGCACTTCAAACCCACATCGGATTACTTGCTGCATGGGGGGGACATATTGATGGTGATGGCTTCTGCAGACGCGCGCAAACGCATGGAAGCGTTGGCGCAGGGCTGAGTCCAGGCAAAGGGGTATGTGTGGATATCGCCTTACTGCGCCTGCATCAACAGCTTGTCGCCAGTCGGCGTCTAGCGACCCCTGCGCAGATCGTCGCTCATCTGGGCGGCATGCAAGGTCAAGATCTCCCCGGTGTGAAATGGTCTATCGGACTACGTCTACCAGCTGCTGTTCAAAGTGATGTGGACCGAGCCTTCGACGAAGGCAAGATCATTCGCACGTGGCCCATGCGCGGCACCTTACATGTCGTCGCAGCAGAAGATGTACGTTGGATGCTCTCACTCACCTCTCCCAAGAATCTCTCAGGCAGTCAGAAGCGGCGTGATGCCTTAGCGCTAGACGACAAGACACTCGACCGTTGTCATCAAGTCTTCACCAAGACTTTACAGGGTGGTCTACAAAAGAACCGAGACGAGATGTATGCCGCATTGGAGGCAGCAGGGATCTCTGTCGATGGGCCGCGCGGTTATCACATCCTATGGAACGCCGCGCTACACGGCCTCATCTGCCTTGCTTCTATGGATGCTAAAGAACAGAACTACGCATTGCTAGAAGAGTGGGTGAAGCCCGTCAAAGTCAAGACACGCGACCAAGCGTTGGCTGCATTGGCGTGGCGTTATTTCAGCAGCCGAGGCCCTGCGACCATCAAGGATTTCATCTGGTGGTCAGGCTTGAGCGCAACAGAAGCGCGTGCAGGTTTCGAAGACATCAAAGCTAAGTTGGTGGCGGAGACGGTAGGCAAGAGCACCTACTGGATGTCACCTGACATCGCGTTGCCGAATGAAAAAGTCAGCGCATTCGCATTACCCGGATTCGACGAATACATCTTGGGATACCAAGACCGTAGTGCCGTACTTGATCCGCAACATGCGGAAAAGATATGCCCCGGCAACAACGGTATGTTCGCTTCCACCATCGTCATCGACGGGCAAGTGCTTGGCACATGGAAGCGCACCATCAAAAAGAATGTCATCGCCATTAGCGCCATGCCATTCGACAATTTGAACAAAGCAGAGATGTCTGCCTTCAAACAAGCGGCTGAACGTTATGGCGCATTCATGGGTTTCGCCACAGAGTTCGTATGAACATCGCCGACCTTCCTAATTTCGGTCCTAAATCGCAATTGATGCTGGAGCAGGCTGGTATCAAGACAGTCGAGCAATTGCGCAAGCTGGGGGCGGTGCGAGCTTATGTGCAAGTGAAGTCGGTTGGTAAGGTAAGCCTAAATCTCCTGTGGGCGATGGAGGGTGCGCTGACGGATGTGCATTGGCAAGAGGTGGCAAAGCACGAGCGTTTGCGCCTTTTGTTGGAATTGGAAGACGTTGAAAAAGCGATGGCGATGGACAAGCCTTCACGTATGTAATGAGAACGTTATCCCATACCAGACTTCATTCGTGACGCAATCGCCACCCAAAGACTCACCACCGCCTACGATGCCCGTCGCCCCTATCAGAACAAGCCGATAGCTCTGATATCTATACCTTCCTCTCGATATATATAGACCCTTAAGCCGAGAGGCATAGGCCTTGGTATAGGCCGTTTGGCATATATACATAAATTTTTTAAGGGAATAGATTGCTTCCCCGGCGGATGTGAATGTTGCAGTAGCAACAGGTCTTCCCTAAACAACCAATGAGGAGCGTCTAGAATGTTATTCACTAACAGATTCAAAGAAGCGGAAGTCATGAAGGTGAAGTTGCGCGATTTTGAGCAATTGCTCGGCGAGCGAGAAAGCAACGTCCTTTCTCTGCAACAGGAACATCACGCCATTCTTTCGAAGTTCAATGAAGCCTCAGGGCAGCTTGTGATGCACCAAGAGCTCTTCCAGCATATGGGCTCATATGGCGATTCGACCAAAGAGGTGCAGACCTCACTTGCCACCTTGGCTCAGACCATGAAGCACGAACATGACCAGATAGAAGAGACTACGGGCATGTTGAGCATGAATCTCACTGCGATCGAACACATCTCTACGAATCTAGAACAGATGGCTCTCAGGACAGCAGAGACTGCGGTCAGTGTGGATCATTTGAATGCGCGTACCTCTCAGATCGGAGGGATCGTGAAGCTCATCAAAGAGATCGCAGATCAAACCAATCTATTAGCGCTGAACGCAGCGATAGAAGCAGCGAGAGCGGGTGAGCAGGGCCGAGGCTTTGCAGTCGTCGCCGATGAAGTGCGCAAACTCGCCGAAAGGACTTCCACTGCCACGAGCGAGATTGCGCATCTGGTCGGTGCGATCCAGAAAGAAGCGGCAGATGTAAAAGCGATGGTGGAAGTCAGTCCGCAACAGGCGGAAGGTTTCCATAAGGATGGGCAGTTGGCGGCAAGCAACATGCATGGGCTGATGGATGTCACCGTGCAGATGCGGAACACCATCGGAATCGCCGCATTGCGCACTTTCATCGAGATCGCCAAAGTGGACCACCTTGTCTATAAGTTCGAGATATACAAAGTGTTCTTGGGCATATCCTCGAAGAAGCCGGAAGATTTCTCAAGTCATCATGCGTGCCGACTAGGCAAGTGGTACTACGAAGGTGAAGGCAAGCATTGTTTCTCTCAATTGGAGGGCTATCGCGAAATGGAACTTCCTCATCAGCAATTCCATCAGCAAGGTATGGCTGCCGTGACGCATTACCATGAAGGGCGTTTCAAGAAAGGTCTTGAAGCTATCGCTGACTTGGAAAGATCTAGTGTCAACGTACTGGCTGCATTGGATCTATTGGCAAAAAGCGGTTCGCAAAGTGTGGGCTCTCCAGAACACAGAGGTTGTGGTAAGTCGGTGCAACCCACAAAGCAGTAGATGGAACAGTAGAAAAGAAGAAGCCCGCGAAAAGCGGGCTTCTTCTTTTTTGCATCGTGAACTGGATGCTGTTGCTTAACCCACCAACTCCTTCAATACGAACGGCAGGATGCCGCCGTTCTTGTAGTAGTCCACTTCGATCGGTGTGTCGATACGCAACAACACACTGACGTTCTGCTTACTGCCGTCTTTGCGGGTGATGATCAACGTCACATCTTGTTGCGGTTTCATATTGTCGTTGATGCCGACGAGGTCGAAGCTCTCTTCGCCGGTCAGGTTCAAACTCGCCACGCTGTCACTGCCTTTGAATTGTAAAGGCAACACGCCCATGCCCACCAAGTTGCTACGGTGGATACGTTCGTAGCTCTTGGCGATGACGGCTTTCACGCCCAACAACTGCGTTCCTTTCGCTGCCCAGTCACGTGATGAACCTGTGCCGTATTCTTCACCTGCAAAGATCACGGTAGAAGTGCCGTCGGCGATGTGCTTCATCGCGGCATCGTAGATCGCCACTTGTTCGCCCTTGTACAGGGTGTAGCCACCTTCTACACGCGAGCCGTCTGCATTTGCGGGAAGCATCAAGTTCTTCACGCGCACATTGGCGAACGTGCCGCGCATCATCACTTCGTGGTTGCCGCGACGTGAGCCGTAGCTGTTGAAGTCTTTTATTTCCACCTTGTGCGCTTGCAGATATTTACCAGCGGGCGTGGTGGACTTGAAGCTGCCTGCGGGGCTGATGTGGTCGGTGGTGACGGAGTCGCCAAACACGGCCAATGCCTTCGCGTTCTTGATGTCGCCGATCACTGGAGTCGCCGCATCGAAGAACGGTGGGCGTGCGATGTAAGTGGAATCGTCCCACTGATACAGATTTCCCGTTGGAGCTTGGATCGCGTTCCACAGTGGCAAGTCTTTGGTGAGGTCGGAATACAACTTCTGATACACGGCGGGGTCGGACGCGAACTTCATCACGGTCTGCACTTCGGCGCTGTTCGGCCAGATGTCGCGCAAGTACACGGGTTGACCATCGGTGCCGGTGCCGAGCGGATCGGTGTCGAGGTTGATGTTCATCTTGCCCGCGATGGCGTAGGCGACCACCAAAGGAGGGGATGCCAAGAAGTTCGCCTTCAAGTTCGGGTGGATGCGTGCCTCGAAGTTGCGGTTGCCGGAAAGTACCGCTGCGCAGATGAGGTTGTTGTCGGTGATGGTCTTGTCGATGTCTTCACGCAGTGGACCAGCGTTGCCGATACAGGTGGTGCAACCGTAAGCCGCCACGCCGAAGCCCAGTTGCTCCAGAGAATGCAATAGACCTGCATTGGTCAGATATTCGGTGACGACACGCGATCCGGGCGCGAGCGAGGTCTTGATGTGTGGTGCGACTTTCAAGCCTTTTGCGACCGCCTTCTTCGCCAACAAACCAGCCGCCAACAGCACGCCAGGATTGGAAGTGTTGGTGCAACTCGTGATCGCGGCGATGAGCACATCACCGTTGCCGATCTCTAAACCATCTTTGCCTGTGGCGTAACGGGTGTTGAGTTTGTCGGCGGGCTGGTTGAAACCATTCTCCGCGATAGGTTTGCTAAACAGGGTGTTGAAGGTGTCTTTCATCGCAGGTAGTGCGATGCGATCTTGTGGGCGTTTTGGACCAGCGAGTGAAGGAACGATGCTGCTCAAGTCCAATTCCACCACGCTGCTGTAGTCGATGCTGCCAGCGGCTGGGATGCCGAACAGACCTTGTGCCTTGAAGTACGCCTCGAATGCGGCCACTTCATCCGCAGTGCGACCTGTGTTCTTCATGAACTGCACCGTCACGTCATCCACTGGGAAGAAGCCCATCGTTGCGCCATACTCAGGTGCCATGTTGGCGATGGTGGCGCGGTCGGGCAGGGCAAGGCTGGATGTGCCTTCACCGAAGAACTCCACGAACTTGCCCACCACTTTGTGTTTGCGCATCAGTTCCGTCACGGTCAGCACCAGATCCGTAGCAGTCACGCCTTCGCGTAACTTGCCCTTCAGGTTCACCCCGACCACGTCAGGTGTCAGGAAATACACAGGCTGACCCAACATGCCCGCTTCCGCTTCGATACCGCCCACGCCCCAGCCGACCACGCCGATGCCGTTGATCATCGTGGTGTGGGAGTCTGTTCCCACCAAAGTGTCAGGGTAAGTCACGCCATCTTTTTGGATCACGCCGCGCGCCAAGTATTCCAAGTTCACTTGGTGCACGATGCCGATGCCGGGTGGTACGACCTTGAAGGTGTCGAACGCTTGCATGCCCCATTTCATGAAGCGATAGCGCTCGGTGTTGCGTTCGAACTCCAACTCCATGTTGGTCTTCAAGGCGTTTGGATTGTTGTAGCTGTCGATCTGTACCGAGTGGTCAACCACCAGATTCACTGGCACCAAAGGCTCGATCACCTTTGGGTCTTTGCCCGCTTTGGCCGCCGCATCGCGCATGGCAGCAAGATCGGCCAGCAGTGGCACACCGGTGAAGTCTTGCAACACGATACGCGCTACGATGAAAGGGATCTCTTGCGTGCGATCCGCATTCGGCTTCCAGTTCGCCAGTTCGCGGATATGTTGTTCCGTCACTTTCTTGCCATCGCAGTTGCGCAACACCGACTCCAGTACGATGCGGATAGAGACAGGCAGGCGCGAGATCTTGCCTACGCCTGCTTTTTCCAATGCGGGAAGAGAGTACAGTGCGGACGTCTTCCCGTTAGCGAGAGTGAGTGTTTGACGGGAATCGAACAGGTTATGCGACATGGCGGTGGCTCCAAGATAGAAGAGAAAAACGATGCGCGATTATATCCCTTGCTTGGTGGTTAAGCATGTCTTGAGCTTGTCGAAATGGCCTGTCCTCAAGCTGAAAAATACCCTTACAGTTAG
>JAVBYP010000262.1 GCA_030823965.1 Sideroxydans sp. | reverse complement strand
ACAAACCGCACCGCTACACCGTGCCGTTGATGGATAAACTGGGCTATGCGAAACGGGCATCATGCCTCGTCAGTGGCGACACCTGCGAACACGCCAAGCCACATCCGATGCCGTTGTTGCATGCCGCTTCGCTGATGGGGGTGGAACCGACCCGCTGCCTCTATCTAGGCGACGACCTGCGCGACATGCAAGCCGCCCAAGCGGCGGGCATGATCGGCATCATCGCGAGCTATGGCTACATGGACGCTGCCGCTGGAACCGCATCTTGGCCAAGTGCTGGCAGTGTGCAGACCCCCTTCGCATTATTACGCTACCTCTCTCTCTGAACGGCGCTATCATTCCGCCATCACCTTGCCGCATTGAGGAATCAATCGAGGCCCACCGTGTTTCCCACTAAGATATTTACAAGCGTTCGCCCCTTCATCACCACCATCGTAGTCGTGGTGTTCATCGGCTTGTTGGTCTTTGCGATCTATTTCACAGAGCTCGGTGAACAATGGATCGTTTTCCTAGGTGGGGTGCTCATCGCTTCTATCATCAGCATGGCGAGCCGTGCTTCGCACGCGGAATGGATCATCACTCGACGCACGGAGCAGCTCGCCCTACTCAAAGACAAGTTAGAGACCGAGACCGAACTCCATAAACAATCCATTGCAGAACTCCAACAATCGCTCACCGTGCTTCACCAGACCGAGCAGGCATTCAACCGGCTGATCCCTCATCAGCTTCTTCAGCTACTGGAAAGAGACAGCATCCTCGATGTCAAACTCGGGGACCAGATCGAAAGAAAACTGACCATCGTCTTCACCGATATCCGCAGCTTCACCTCACTCTCCGAAAGTATGACTCCGCAGGAGAACTTCAATTTTTTGAATTCATACTTGAAACAGATGGAACCAGTCATCGCGCAACATCACGGCATCATCGACAAATATATCGGTGATGCTATCTTGGCTTTGTTCTCGCGTGGCGCTGACGACGCCTTGAGCGGCGCGATTGAGATGCTGGAAAAGTTGGAGGAATACAACGCTGGGCGCGTGCGCGCAGGCTACACCCCCATCCGGATCGGATTTGGACTCAATACTGGCCTAGTGATGGTGGGCACGGTGGGCGGTGAGAACCGCATGGAAAGCACCGTGATCGGTGATGCGGTCAACTTGACTGCGCGTATCGAAGAATCCACCAAGATCTACAACACACCACTCCTCATCAGTCAGAACACCCTGTATGACCTATCCGTTCCAGGAAAGTACGACATTCGTTTCTTGGATCGCATCCGCGTCAAGGGAAAAGCACAACCACTCTCCATCTACGAAGTATTCAACAACGACCCGGTCAGGCTACGCGATGGCAAACGTGCCAGCAAAGTGCGGTTCGAGAAAGCCGTCATCCACTACCACTTGAAAGAGATCGAGAGCGCAAAGACTTTATTCGCTGAATGCCTCAAAGTGGCGCCGCAAGATCAACCCGCTCAGATCTACTTGGAACGATGCAACGCCTATCTCACCTCCGGGCATTTCCTCAGCACCGACGAATTGAACAACCATCTAGAGTGGAAAGAGGAGTTCAAAGTAGGCATCGAAAGTATCGATGCCGCGCACAAACGCCTATTCGATAAGACCAATGAATTCATCACTGCATCCATCGCCGGGGACAGCGTAGCGATCCGAGAGATATTCTCACAGCTCGCCAACGACCACATGGAAAGTATCCGCGAAGAGGAGGATCTGATGCGGACATACGACTACCCTTTCCTTGAGACGCATTTGCGCGAACACAAACGCTTCATCGAGAACTACGTCGCCCTCAAAGAAGACATCGTCGCAGACAGCGCCGATCTATCCTTCATCTCCTTCCGCGCGCAACTTCTCCTGTTTGACTGGTTCACTGGTCACATCGCAAAGAGCGACCGCCATGCAGGAAAACACCTACTCAAATCAAGACACAACGCAGAAGAACAGTGAGCTTTGCGCCGCGAACGGCGCCGAAGATAACTGGTACGCCCAAAGCCAGCTGCGCTACAATCCGCACTGCTAGTAAAACACTATCGAACCGGGGGTGACATGGCTTCGACGTGGGCTACAAAGCAGTGTAGGGCATACCGAGGACCCGCCACCTCGTAAATCAGCTGGAAAACCAATAGTCGCAAACGACGAAAAGTACTCTCTAGCCGCTTAACCGGTTAGACCTCACACCCTGCTGTCCATGGAGGGGCTCAAGGCAGTAATGCCGCGATGAGTGAGGTCATCTACATGGAATCGTGTCGTACAGGGTCACTTTGTACGAAGCTAAAACTAAGGTGACTCGTCCTGTAGCAGCCTGTCGGTTGGCGTCTGCGGGATAAAATCAAATAACTAGACTAAGTATGTAGAACTGCCTGTAGAGGGCTTGCGGACGGGGGTTCAATTCCCCCCACCTCCACCAACAAATAAAAACGACACCCTCGCGGTGTCGTTTTTATTTGTTGCATCGAAGTTGCGCGGGAATTGAATCCCTGTCCGGTACGGACGGGGGGCGAAGGGCGTTAAGCCAACAGCACCTGCATGCTGTTGGTAGCCCGTAGCGGCATTCGCATGCCGGCGAATGCGCGGCCTGCAAGGCCAATTCCCTCTCCTCTATTCCCACCGACAAACCAACTTAGTCGAATTAATTGAACCCTCTGCACGATAACGGTATAGTCCGCCCACTCTTTACCGATGCACGAACATGGCAGCCAACGACGCCCCAGAACACAAACTGAAACTGTCCGAAGTGCTGGATATGTTGGTCGTCGACAAGATGGTCGACAGAGACGATGCCGATGCGTTGATCGCCGAGCGTCGCATCCATCGCAATGATGGCCACCCTTTGGCGGTCATCGCTGAAAGAGCTTGGAAATCCAAGCTCAGCCCACACCGAGTGCTCAGCATAGATAGCCTTGCCGAATGGATGGCGAAGCGTGTAGGACTTGAGTATCTCCATATCGACCCGATCAAGGTCGATTTCTCCAATCTCACCGATCTGATGTCGATCGATTACGCGAATCGTTTCGCCATCATGCCTATCCGCATCGATGGTACCGACCTGGTCGTAGCGACAGCTGAACCGTATCTGCGCGATTGGGAAAGCACGGTTCAACACACTTCTCGCAAGAACATCCGCCGTGTGTTCGCTTCTCCCACCGATATCAGCCGTTATCTGGTGGAGTTCTACAACCTCGCGCGCTCGGTTAAGAGTGCGACGAAGGACACGCCAAATTCTTCCAACCTTGCTTCGTTCGAACAACTAGTCGAACTCGGCAAGACCAACAAACAATTCGACGCCAACGATCAGCACATCGTGCACATCGTGGATTGGTTGTGGCAGTACGCTTTCGACCAACGTGCGTCGGACATCCACATCGAACCACGTCGCGATCTGGGACTGGTGCGCTTCCGCATCGACGGTGTGTTGCATCAGGTACATCAACTGCCGATGTCGGTGGTCGCTGCGATGACCAGCCGTATCAAATTGCTGGGCCGCATGGACTTGATGGAGAAGCGTCGTCCGCAAGATGGACGCATCAAGACTCGCACAGAGGAAGGCCAAGAGATCGAGTTACGTCTCTCCACCTTGCCTACCGCTTTTGGCGAAAAATTGGTCATGCGTATCTTCGATCCAGAAGTGTTGGTACGCGATTTCTCCGAACTTGGCTTCTCAGATGACGACAGCGCGCGCTGGCATCAGATGACCGCCAAACCTAACGGCATCATCCTCGTCACTGGCCCGACCGGCTCGGGTAAAACGACCACGCTGTACTCCACACTCAAGAGCCTCGCCACACCTGAAGTGAACGTGTGTACGCTGGAGGATCCCATTGAGATGGTGGAGCCTTCGTTCAACCAGATGCAGGTCCAGCAAGGCATCGATCTGACTTTTGCCGACGGCGTGCGCGCGCTGATGCGACAAGATCCAGACATCATCATGGTGGGTGAGATACGCGACCTAGAGACTGCCGATATGGCGATCCAAGCCGCCCTCACCGGCCACTTAGTACTTTCCACACTGCACACCAACGATGCGCCTGCGGCCATCACGCGCCTGCTCGACCTAGGTGTGCCATCGTATCTTCTGAATGCGACTTTGCTAGGTATCATGGCACAACGCTTGGTACGCACGCTTTGCCCGCACTGCAAACAACCACACCCCATGAGTGATAGCGACAACGAACTTTGGGACAATCTGGTCGCTCCTTGGAAAGCCGCACGCCCTACACAACTGCAGCGCCCCGTAGGGTGTCTGGAATGCCGCATGACGGGCTACGCAGGGCGTATCGGCATCTACGAGATACTGCTCATGTCGCCTGCGTTGCGTAAAGTCATCAACGCTGAGACCGACATCGCAGCATTGCGTGAACAAGCCAGCCGCGAAGGCATGAAACCACTGCGCATCTCGGGTGCACAAAAGGTCGCTGCTGGACTCACTACATTAGAAGAAGTCATCAAGACCGCTCCACCGCCTGACCAAAGTTAATTTTTCATCTTAAGGAAGACAGCATGACCACATTGAACTCTCTCAACCAACAATTCGGTATCGCCGGCCACCTGCAATTCATCGAAGTCGATGGCGGCCTTACTTTCGCCGAGATCAGTAACGCACACGCGACTGCCAGCATCGCACTCCAAGGGGCGCACATCGCCACTTTCCAACCCAAAGGTGAAGAGCCGATCATCTGGCTGTCCAAGCTCGCTAAGTTCATACCGGGTAAATCCATCCGTGGTGGCGTGCCTGTGTGCTGGCCATGGTTCGGCCCTCACGCGACTGACAGCAAGCTGCCAGGCCACGGTTATGCCCGCACCGTAATGTGGGAAGTGCAAGAGACCAAGGCATTGGCTGACGGCTCCACCTTCATCCGCTTCGGCCTCATCGAGAACGAGACCACCAAAGCACAATGGCCGCACGCTTCTACCGTGCAACTGGAAGCGACTGTCGGCAAGGCATTGAAGGTCGAGTTGATAACCAAGAACACAGGCAGCGCCGCTTTCCAACTAGGCGAAGCACTGCACACCTACTTCCATATCAGCGATGTCGGCAACATGACCATCCGTGGATTGGAAGGTTGCGAGTACATCGACAAGGTGGGCGAGACAGCGCGCCGCACACAACAGGGCGGCATCGTCATCGAAAGCGAAGTGGATCGCGTGTATGTGAACACCACTGCGGATTGCATCATCGAAGACAAGGGTCTGAAACGCGCCATCCGTATCGCCAAGACTGGCAGCAAGTCGGCTGTGGTGTGGAACCCATGGACAGAGAAGGCCGACAAGATGGGTGACTTCGGCCCGCAAGGTCATCGTGGCATGGTGTGCGTGGAAAGCGGCAACGCCTTCGACAACGTAATCACCGTACAAGCAGGTGAGACACATCGCTTGGTCGCGGTGTATAGCTCAGAGAAGCTGTAACTCAACCACACGTCATTCCTGCCTATGCGGGAATGACGTGCAAAAAAATAGCCGCTTCGCAGCGGCTATTTTTAGTCCTAAAGCAAACGTTGATCAGTTCGCGCGTTTCTTGAACTCGTTGGTACGCGTATCGATCTCGATCTTGTCACCGATCTCGATGAACGCAGCCACTGGCAATTCGAAACCAGAACCTACCAACTTAGCTGGCTTCATCACCTTACCGGAGGTGTCGCCACGTACGGCTGGTTCTGTGTACTCCACTTCACGCACGATGGTGTTTGGCAACTCGACAGAGATCGCTTTGCCGTCGTAGAACACCACTTCGCAGATGTCTTCCATGCCGTCCGTGAGGTAGTTGACTACGTCGCCTACGTTTTCTTTTTCCACTTCATACTGGTTGTACTCGGTGTCCATGAACACGAACATCGGGTCAGCGAAATAGGAGTAGGTGCATTCTTTCTTGTCGAGGATGATCTGTTCGAACTTGTCGTCCGCTGCGTAAACTGTTTCCTTAGCGGAATCAGTCAGCAGATTCTTCATCTTCATTTTGACGACAGAACCGTTACGGCCAGAGCGGCTGTATTCGGCCTTCAGGATAACCATTGGCTCGCCGCCCACATTGATCACGTTACCGGCGCGGAGGTCTTGTGCGATTTTCATAATATGTCTGCCTAAAGCTGAATTTTGAAGGCGCGGATTCTATTCAGTTCGGCGCAAAAAATCCAGCAAATTCAATGCAAGACTGTTTTGTGACAACCGCTGTGCCCAACCCGCGCCGTGTTTAGCTAAAACCATGCGCTGTGCCGCAAAGTCTCGCCACACCGTGGCAACACCCTGCCCACCGTTCCAAGATAGCCACATCTTCTGGACCGTCTGCGCCGTTTCCTCTGGCAGACCTGCCGTATAAAGCCGCCGCAACGCCTCCAACTTCTCCAGATGCACCCCATCGTGCTGCGGATATATCTGCCAGATGAATGGCTTAGCCGCCCATTGCGCACGCACGCAGGAATCTTCGCCACGCACGAAATTGACGTCACACGCCCACAACAGCAGGTCATATTGTTCCTGCTCAACGAAAGGCAACACAAACACGCGCAGATTGCCGCGTTGCCACTCATCACCCGCCGAAGCCGTTGATGCCCCAAAGAAAGTTGCCACCTGCGGCAAAGCCCTGCCCTCAGGCAACAGGCACGTCACAAGATGCGAACCGTGCTCCCATGCAGTGAGCAGCGCTTCCATCGCCTCGTTCTCATAACCGAACAAAGACACGCGCAATTCGCCATCGACGCGTTGCGGAACACCCAAGCTATGCCAATACTCTGCCTGCGCCGAAGCATCGGACTGGAACGCCTCGCGCCTTACCAACAGATCGTGCTCCAACAACAGTCCGCCCGTCTTCGCGGTGAAACCGGGGAAGAAGAAATATTTTGAGAGCGGCAAGGTCGGATGCGGCGAAGGCAATTGATGGCAACCCTCCACCCAATCTTCCGCAGAGAGATATTCCAGATTCAGCCATACCGACTTGGGCTGTCGTAATGCCATGGCTTCGACATAGGGCTTGGGAATATCGCAAGCGAACGCACCGATGACGAGGGCGGCTGGTTCGACAGCGGGTAACACAGAAACCCAATGACGGATCTCCACCCCACGACATATCTGGATATCCAACTCCACATCCAACTCAGGGCACAACTTGCCAAAGCTACGCAGATCATCCACCCACAACCGCACCTGCAAACCATGCTCGTTCGCCAGTTGTCGCGCCAAACGCCAGCACACGCCGATGTCACCGTAGTTATCGACGACAGAGCAAAAGATGTCACAGGATTTAGCTTGCATGAGACATGCCAGAGATTGGGCTGAACTTCAATTCGAGAGGACGGGCAATCAATACGATCTCATTTATCTTCACTCGATTCATTGCGTTTTCTTTCGACGCGCCTTGACCGATATGGAACTTGAAAATTCCCACTCCTGGAGCAAACCGCGCTTGTATCTGTCAGGGAACGTGACTTCGAGCACAAAATCCTGCTCGCCGGTATAAAGCGCTCCCAGATTGCGATTGACCTCCGCGAGCAGATCTTGTCGGAACGACAGTTCAAGTACTGGGACGCCCTGTGAAGACATGACCA
>JAVBYP010000236.1 GCA_030823965.1 Sideroxydans sp. | reverse complement strand
AGATGTAACGGGGCGGGCAGGCGGGGTGCTTTGAGCGAGAAATGATTGTGTAGGTCGAGTTGCAAAGGCAGACACAGGAAGTCTTTTTCTATGTCGCAACCAACCAATTCGATGAGGCGCAATGTCTCGCGGTAGCAACCGAGCAAGAGATGTTGTCCATTGTCGAGCTGGGTGTCGTTATGCAGCACGCCACGCGCACGCCCACCCAGTTGTTTGGCACTTTCAAAGACGGTGACCTTGATGCCGCGCGAAGTCAGTTCAGCGGCGGCCGCCATGCCGGCATAGCCGCCGCCGATGATTCCAACGTTCAGTTCGCGGCCCATGCCTTGATCGCCAGCCACAGCTTGTAACCCGTGCCGAGCGAGACACGCTCTTTCAACACGTGGCAGCCGCTGCGTTCGACTTCTTCCAGCACGGCTCGATAGATGGCCGCCATGATGAGTCCGGCGCGTTGTGCTTTGCGATCCACTGCGGGCAGATGGGCGAGTGCTTGGTCATAGAAACGTTGCGCGCGTTCGATCTGGAACGCCATCAGCTTTTGGAAGTTCTCTGTCTCGCGTGAATTGAGGATGTCGGCAGCGGTGACGCCGAACTGCTGCATCTCATCCATCGGTAGGTAGATGCGGTTGCGTCGCGCATCCTCGCCCACGTCACGGATGATGTTGGTGAGTTGGAAGGCGATGCCGAGGTCGTGCGCGTATTTCAATGTCGCACGATCCGTGTAGCCAAAGATTTCAGCCGACAGCAGGCCGACCACTGAGGCGACGCGATAGCAATACAGTTGCAGTGATTTGAAGTCGGCATAACGCGGCTGGTCGAGGTCCATCTCCATGCCGTCGATGATCTCTAGCAGATGCTCTTGCGGCAGATTGAATCTTGCAACAACGGGTATCAATGCTTTGCAGACTGGATGGGTAGGGTGTCCTCCGAATACTGCCGCTACTTCGTTACGCCACCAGTTGAGCGTGGTGCGCGCCACATCGGCATCCGAACATTCATCCACCACATCATCCACCTCGCGGCAGAATGCATACAACACGGTCATGGCTTGCCGTCTATCTTGAGTGAGGAAGCGGAAGCTGCTGGTGAAACTGGAGCCGCTTTGCTTGGTCTTGTCTACGCAGTACTGGTAAGAGTCCATCGGTTTCAGAGTGGTGCAGATTTGGCCAGCATGATAACCCAGTCGAATGGGCGCAATACTGGGCGCTTGTTGAATACGTCGTAGTCGGCCGCTTCGATCTTGTCGAGGATGCGCAGGCCGCCTTGGATGATCATGCGCATCTCTAGTCCGATGCGCCCAGTGAGGATGGTCCCGAGTGGTTTTCCGTATAACATCAATGCGCGAGCACGTTCGATCTGGAACTTCATCAATGCACGCCACGCGTCATCGCATCGCGCTTGGGCTATCTGTTCTTCCGTCACGCCGAAGCGAGCCATGTCGTCTTGTGGCAGATAGATGCGTGCGATGGTGATGTCTTTGGCGACGTCCTGCCAAAAGTTGATGAGTTGCAGCGAGGTGCAGATGGCATCCGAGTAGGCGATGTTGACGGGTGTGGCTTCTTCGTACAGATGCAACAGCAGCGTACCCACGGGATTGGCAGAGCGACGGCAGTAGTCGAGCAATTCGTCGTAGTTCGCGTAACGCTTTTTGATGACGTCTTGCGAGAAGGCATCCAGCAGATCATGCATGGGCTGCAAGGGAAGCGCATGTGCTTTGACCTCTACAGCCAGATGTTGGAACAAGGGCATCAACGGTGTCTCGTCCGCTGCGATATGGATCAGCTCATCACGAAAATCATCCAATTGCTGCAGTCGTTCTTCATTCGAGAGATTGCCCTCATCGGCGATGTCGTCTGCTGCGCGGGCGAAGTGGTAGATGGCGGCGACTGGCTTGCGCAGTCGCTTGGGCATCAAGATCGATGCGACGGGAAAATTTTCGTAGTGCTCTACAGACATGCGCTTACAGCAGATCCTCACGGCGCAGCATGAATACGAACTGGTCGCCAGCAGCGACATCCAGCCAAGTGAAGGGGAGCTTTGGATATGCCGCTTCGAGCGCATCACGGTTGTGACCGATCTCGACGAGGAGCAGCCCGTTCGGATTCAAATGTTCGGCTGCCTTGGCAAGGATGATGCGTGTCGCATCCAGACCATCGTCGCCGCTGCCGAGGGATAGCTCGGGTTCATGTTTGTATTCGGGGGGCAATGCGGCGACCGACGGGGCATCCACGTAAGGTGGGTTGCAGATGATGACGTCGTAGCGCTTGCCTTCGAGATTGGTGAAAAGGTCGGACTCGATCAGGGTGATCCGATCATCTAAATGATAGTCCGTGACGTTGTATTGCGCGACATCCAAGGCGTCGGCGGAGAGATCGACCGCATCGACACTCGCATTGGGGAAGGTGTGTGCGGCTAGGATGGCAAGGCAGCCACTGCCGGTACACATATCCAATACGCTGGTCACTTCTTCGGCATCCTCGATCCACGGCGACAATTCCTCACGCAACAATTCGGCGATGAAGGAGCGCGGCACGATGACGCGTTCGTCTACGTAGAAAGACAGGTCGCCCAGCCATGCTTGGTTCGTCAGATAAGCGGCGGGGATACGTTGCTCCACACGTTTCTCGATGATGTCGATGACCGCATAGATCTCAGACTGCGTGAGTTGCGCTTCCAAGAAGGGTTCTAGCCTGTCCAGTGGGAGGTGGAGCGTATGCAAGACAAGATAGGCTGCCTCGTCGAATGCGTCATCGCTGCCGTGGCCGAAGAACAGCTCGGCTTCATTGAAGCGGCTGACCGCGAAGCGCAAACAATCGCGCAATGTCTTGAGTGAGGAATTCGCCTCTGAGTAGTAATTGATATCCATTTAATCTCCACCGCCTCCGTCGCCGCCATCGCAGCTGTCATTGTCTTTACAGTTCGAGCCAGACGATTGGGAATCGCTTGAGCTGCCTGTACTACTTCCATCACCACTGCTTCTATCACGTTCACGGCGGGAGCGAGAGACGATCCACACGATAAGGATGATGGCCAGCAGGATGAGTACCAGCTTCGTCATTTTGCGAGTAACTTGACCAAGGTCAGGTAATAGATCTCGGATAAAGCTTCGAGGTCGTCCACTGATACGCATTCATTGAGTTTATGGATGGTCGCGTTCACGGGGCCGACTTCTAGGACCTGCTTGCAGATGTCGGCGATGAAGCGGCCGTCAGAAGTGCCGCCGCTGGTCGAGAGTTCAGTATCGATCCCAGTGACTTGTTTAATCGCATCCGCGACTGCATCCACCAGATCGCCGCGCGGTGTCAGGTAGGGTTTGCCGGAAGAGTTCTCCCATTGCATGTCGTATTCCAAGCCATGTTTGTCGAGGACGGCGTGGATGCGTTGTTTCAAGCTGTCCACTGTGCTGGCGGTGGAGTGGCGGAAGTTGAACTGGATCTCGACGGTTCCGGGTACGACGTTGGTCGCACCCGTGCCACCGTGGATGTTGGAGATCTGCCACGAGGTCGGCGGGAAATATTCGTTACCTTTGTCCCATTCTGTCGCGGCCAATTCGGCGATGGCGGGCGCAGCCTTGTGGATGGGGTTCTTCACCAGATGCGGGTACGCGATGTGACCTTGCACGCCTTTGACGATCAAGGTGGCGGAAAGTGAGCCGCGTCGTCCGTTCTTGATGGTGTCACCGACCTTAGTCACAGCAGTGGGTTCGCCCACGATGCAGTAATCCAAGAACTCCTTGCGCTCTTTCAGCGCTTCGACCACGCGCACGGTACCGTCAACGGCGATACCTTCTTCGTCTGAGGTGAGTAGCAGTGCGATGCTGCCTTTGTGTTGTGGGTAGGACGCGACGAAGCGCTCGGTGGCGCTGACGAAGGCGGCGATGGAGCCTTTCATGTCCGCCGTGCCACGACCATACAACATGCCATCGCGCACCGTCGGAGTGAATGGATCGCTATCCCATTTGTCGACAGGGCCGGTCGGTACGACATCGGTATGGCCGGCGAAACACACGATGGGGGAAGCAACGCCGCGACGTGCGTACAGATTGTCCACTTCACCGTGGCGCATCTTTTCCAAGTTGAAGTCCATAGGCGCAAGGCGGGCGCCGATGATGTCGATGCAACCCTCGTCCAAAGGGGTGAGTGACTTGCGGGAGATGAGTTGCTTGGTCAGTTCTAAAGTTGCGCTCATGTTCTTTGTGCTTAAAGTTTCAGGTTGTCGTAATCGTTCATATCGAACCCAGTCGCAAGCACTTTTCCTTCAAGTACGAGTACAGGGCGTTTGATGACGTTGGGATGTTGCAACATCAGGGATAAAGCAGAGGCGTCATCTTTGATAGAAGCCTTGACCTCGGCGGGCAGCTTGCCCCAAGTCGGGCCCGTCTTCTTGAGCAATCTTTGCCAGCCGACTTGTTTCAGCCAATCCGCAAGTAGCGCTTCCGTGACGCCATGTTTTTTGAAGTCGTGGAACTCATACGCGACACCATGTTCGGTGAGCCATGTACGCGATTTTTTGACAGTATCGCAATTGGGGATGCCATATAACTTCATCAGGAACCCGAACCTGGCATCTCGATGTTGAGTTTGATGCCACCGAAATCTGGAGATGACGAAGTTGACGGCATGGCAGTCGGATTGGCATTCGGGTCATAAGCTTTGACTTTGCTCGTCTGCGAATAATCGATGAGCGAAGAAAGGTTGCTTGCCGAGTCGGCGTTCTTCAATGCCTCTTCTTTGGTGATATGTCCGGATTTGAAGAGCTTGTAAAGTGCCTGCTCGAAGGTCTGCGAGCCTTGTGACACGCTCTGTTCGATGGCATCGCGGATCTTGTCGATCTGATCGTTCTTGATGAGGTCGGCGATCAGAGCAGAGTTGAGCAACACCTCCACGGCAGGGACGAGTAAGCCCTGCGCATTGCGGATCAGTCGTTGCGAGATGACGGCACGCAAGCAGAGTGATAGATCGGACAAGATGCTGTTGCGCGCATCGTAGGGGAAGAAGTTCACGATGCGGTTCAGCGCGTGATAGCTGTTGTTCGCATGCAGTGTCGATAGGCAGAGGTGGCCTGTCTGCGCGAAGATCAGCGCATGCTTCAGCGTATCGCGGTCGCGTATCTCTCCGATCATCAGTACGTCCGGTGCTTCGCGCATCGCACTCACCAGTGCTGCACCGTAGTCTGCCGTATCCGTCCCGATCTCGCGTTGGTTCACGATGGACTTTTCGTGTTTGAACATGTACTCGAGCGGATCCTCGATGGTGAGGATATGGCCGGTCTGCGTCTCGTTACGATGCTGGATCATCGCAGCCAAGGTGGTCGATTTGCCTGAGCCTGTCGCCCCCACCATCAGCACGAGTCCGCGCTTCTCCATGATGAGTTCTTTCAACACCAAGGGGAGATGCAATTCTTCGACGTTCAGCACATTCGCGCGTACATAACGGATGACGATGGCGATGCTGCCGCGCTGGCGGAACACGTTGACGCGGAAGTTGCCGATCTCTGGGACACGGAAGGAGAAGTTCATCTCCATATGCATCTCGAAATCGGCGATCTGATCCGGTGTCATCATCTCGTAGGCGATCTGCTTGACGTTCTCTGCTGTCAGCAACTGGGCGTTCACCGGCATCACCACACCGTTGATCTTGATCTGGATAGGTGCGTGGACGGAGAAGAACAAGTCTGAAGCTTGTTTGTCGGCGGCGAGTTGCAATAGCGGCGTGACGATCATGTTCTTCTCCTCAGTGCTTTATTAGATTCCGCGCAACAACTCGTTGATTCCTGTTTTGCCCAAGGTCTTGGCATCGACCTTCTTCACGATGACCGCACAGTACAAGCTGTGCGTGCCGTCCTTGGAAGGCATGCTGCCACTGACGACGACGGAACCGGCGGGTACGCGGCCATAGATGATCTCGCCAGTCTCGCGGTCGAGGATCTTGGTGGATTGGCCGATGAACACGCCCATGGAGATGACCGAACCTTCTTCCACGATCACGCCCTCGACCACTTCTGAACGTGCACCGATGAAGCAGTTGTCTTCGATGATGGTCGGGTTCGCTTGCACAGGCTCCAACACGCCACCGATACCTACGCCACCACTCAAGTGTACGTTCTTGCCGATCTGTGCACAGGAACCGACGGTCGCCCATGTGTCCACCATGGTGCCTTCATCCACATACGAACCGATGTTGCAGTAGGACGGCATCAGCACCACGTTCTTGGCGATGTACACACCGCGACGCGCTGCAGCGGGAGGAACGACACGGAATCCACCTTCGCGGAACTCTTTGGAGTTGTAGTCGGCGAACTTGGATGGCACTTTGTCGAAGTAGTTGGTGAAGCCGCCCTTGATGAAATTGTTGTCTTCGATACGGAAGGACAGCAACACCGCTTTCTTGATCCACTGGTGGGTGACCCAAACGCCATTGATCTTCTCAGCCACGCGCAACTTGCCTTGGTCCAGATATTCGATGACGGTGTTGATGGTCTCTTTGAGTTGCGCATCCACATTGCGTGGCGTGATCTCTGCGCGGCGTTCAAAGGCTTCTTCGATGATGGCTTGCAATTGAGGCATGGTGAGTTCCTAGTTGAGTTTTGATGTGAATGCTGTGATACGTCTTGCTGCTTCCAGTGTCTCGTCCAGATTGGCGACCAGCGCCAAGCGGATGAAATTGGTGCCGGGATTGACTCCGTGCGCTTCACGCGCCAAGAAGCTACCCGGCAACACGGATACATTATAGTCGCGGTATAGCTGTTGCGCGAAGGCGGTATCTGCGATGGGGGTGCGTATCCATAGGTAGAAGCTAGCATCGGGCTTCGCGACGGGCAATACGGGTGAGAGCAGTGTGATGACTTTGTCGAACTTCTCCACGTACAAGCGACGGTTCTCGGCGACATGCGCTTCATCGTTCCAAGCGGCGATGGTCGCGGCTTGGATGGCGGGGTTCATGGCGCAGCCGTGATAGGTGCGATACAGCGCGAACCGCTCTAACACCTTGGCATCGCCGGCGACGAAACCCGAACGCATACCCGGCACATTGGAGCGTTTGGACAGGCTGGAGAACACGACGAGGTTCTTGTAGTCGTTTCGCCCCAGTTGCTGTGCGGCTTGCAGCGCGCCTAGCGGTTGTTCGTCGTCAAAATAGATCTCGGAATAGCACTCGTCGGAAGCGATGACGAAGCCGTGGCGGTCTGACATCTCGAACAGCGTCTTCCACTCGGCCAGCGGCATCACGCGGCCGTTCGGGTTGCCCGGTGAGCACACGTAGATGAGTTGCGTACGTTGCCACACCGCTTCAGGTAATTGTGCGAAGTCCATCGCGAAATCATCTTCAGGCAGTGTGTTGAAGAAATGCGGAGTCGCCCCCGCGAGGAAGGCGGCACCTTCATAGATCTGATAGAAGGGATTGGGGCAGATCACGACAGGATCATGCTTGCTGCGGTCGATCACCGCTTGGGCAAAGGAGAACAAGGCTTCGCGGCTACCATTCACAGGTAGCACTTGGGTCTTGGCATCAAGTATGGGAATGCCATAACGACGGCCTAGCCATTGCGCGATGGTGGAGCGCAGGCCGTCGCTGCCTGCTGTTGTGGGAT
>JAVBYP010000176.1 GCA_030823965.1 Sideroxydans sp. | reverse complement strand
CGTAAATCCTTGGATTCTTTCGCGCGCCTCGACCTGAATGTCGCCGCACAAGTGGTACGTCAGGATGAACAGGTGGATGAAGAGTTTCGCGCCATCATGCGTTACCTCATCACCTTCATGATGGAAGACCCTCGCACCATCTCTACCTCGCTGGAGATATTGTTTGTCGCCAAGGCGATCGAACGTATCGGCGACCACGCAAAGAACATGTCTGAATATGTGGTGTACATGGTCAAGGGGCGCGACGTGCGTCATGTCACCGTGGAAGAGATCGAACGCGAAGTCCAACAGTAAATCTCCGTGCAACAACAGCCACTCCTCGCGGCAATCGATCTGGGGTCGAACAGTTTTCGACTTCAGGTGGCGCGGGTGGTGGACGATCAGCTCTACATGCTCGATGGTCTGCGCGAGGCAGTCAGGCTCGCCGCAGGTCTAGACGAAGACAAGTTGCTAGATCAAGCGGCACAACAACGCGGCTTGTCTTGTTTGCAAAAATTCGGAGAACGTCTCCGTGGTTTGCCACCCGAAGCGGTACGCGCGGTGGGTACCAACTCTCTGCGTGTCGCCAAGAACGCATCTGAATTCCTAAAAAAAGCCGAAGCAGCACTTGGATTTCCCATTGAAGTCATCGCGGGGAGAGAAGAAGCGCGCTTGATCTATCTTGGTGTCGCACAAGGTTTGCCGCGCACCAACGAGCGTCGCATGGTGATGGACATCGGCGGCGGCTCGACCGAATTCATCATCGGTCAGGGTCTGCAACCAGTTCATCTGGAAAGTCTCTACATGGGCTGCGTCAGTTTCAGTGCGCGCTACTTCGCCGATGGCAAGATTACAAAATCCAATCTCAAACAAGCCGAATACGCGGCACGCATCGAGTTGCAAACCATCGTGGCGGATTACGCCAGCGGTCACTGGGATGTGGCGATGGGTTCGTCGGGCAGTGCGCGTGTCATCTGCGACATCTTGGAGCAGAACGGTTACAGCGACAGCGGAATCACCCGTGAAGGATTGGAGAGATTGCGTGTGCAATTGCTCAAAGCGGGTGATGTGTACAAGCTCGAGCTGCTGGGTTTGAAGCCAGACCGCATCCCCGTGCTGCCGGGCGGGTTCGCCATCATGTATGCGGCATTCTGTGAACTAGGTATTGAACGCATGCAACCCGCTTTGGGCGCGTTGCGCGAAGGTGTGCTGTATGACCTGCATGGTCGCTTCACCCACAATGATATGCGCGAAGCGACGGTGCATCAATTCATGCGTCGCTACCATGTCGCACCCAAGCAAGCGAAGCGCGTGGCAGAGCTGTCTACCATGCTTGCGCAACAATTCTTGGGTGAACAGTTCGATGAGCCGACCATGAACTATTTGGATTGGGCTGCCAACTTGCATGAAATCGGCATCAGCGTGGCGCACAGTGGTTACCACAAACACTCTTCCTACATCCTTGCCAATGCAGACATGCCGGGATTCTCGAAAAAAGAGCAGACGCTTTTGAGCATGCTCACTTTGGCGCATCGTGGCCGCTTGGAAAAATTGCGCGTTCAGTTGCGCGATCCAAAGGATCAGGCATTGGTCATGTCATTACGTTTGGCGACCTTGTTCTGTCGCAATCGCAGCGGAATCCGCCTACCCAAGATGCAAGGTCGTTTCAGCGGGACCAAGTTCCACCTTTCCTTGGAGCAAGGCTGGCTGACTCAGAATCCATTGACCGAGACTGCTTTGCAGGAAGAGGCGGCGCAGTGGAAAGAGTTGGGTATCAGCGTGCAAGTGGGAGAGGCATAAAGCACGCGTGATGTCGAAACTAAAGTCCGGGTTCCCGGACGTTCCCTACCCCGCATGCTAAACTCCACAACGAAGCTGGCTAGACAGTCGCTGCGTCCGTAAGGGCGGAGAGGAAAGTCCGGGCTCCATAGAGCGAGATGCCGGTTAACGACCGGACGCCGTGAGGCGATGGAAAGTGCCACAGAAAACGGAACGGAGTGGAGTTTCGGTGAAGGCTAACCTTCGGGTCAGGCCAAGCCGCCACTTGATGGTTCCCTTTTTGGCGTTGAGGGCATGACACCAAGGTTATGCCGGAGCCAAAATGATACCGCCGATGGCTGCGCAAGCAGATCAGGTAAGGGCGAAATGGCGAGGTAAGAGCTCACCGCGCGGGTGGCAACATCCGTGGCAGGGTAAACCCCATCTGGAGCAAGACCAAATAGGCAAGCTATGGCGCGGCTCGCGTCGCTTGCGGGTAGGTTGCTTGAGCGTCAGGTAACGAAACGCCTAGAGGAATGACTGTCCACGACAGAACCCGGCTTATCGGCCAGCTTCACCTGTTTTTATTCAGCGCCTCTTCCAATTGTGCCGCTGGCATGTAGCCAGGGTTGATCATGCCGTTGGCGAAGATCAGTGCGGGGGTGCCGTTCACTTTCAACTTTGCACCCAGTTGGCGCACCTTGGTAGTGCCGGTATCGCATTTTCCAGCAGGTGGGGTGACGCCATTCAGCATCAAGTCATCCCACGCTTTTACCTTGTCCGCACTGCACAACACGCCTTGTACCTTCTCGGCGGAACCATCAAAGATCGGGTAAAGGAACAGATATAGTGTGACGTTCGTCACATTTTGCAATTCATGCTCCAACTTTTTGCAATAGCCGCAGTTCGGGTCGGAGAAATAAGCCAGCTTGCGACTGCCGTCGCCTTTCACTTTCTTGATGGCGAGGTCGAGCGGGAGCTTGTTGAAATCGACGGCGAACAAGGTGCGTGAACGCGCTTCGGTGATGTTGCTGCGTCTCTTCAGATCGAACATGTTGCCGTCGATCAGATACTGAACTGACTTGTCGGTGTAGAAGATGTGGTCGCCCGTCACCACTTCGTACAAACCCGCCATCGGTGTCCGGTTCACTTGAGAAACGGGGCCGATGAGTTGTTCGTAGTTCTTTTGCAGATTGGCTTTGATGGCTTCGGTGGTCTTGTCCGCTTCGGCAGCGTGAGCGAAGGAAATGGTGAGCAGCAATACGAGAAGTGAACGAAACATGGTGTGTCCTAAATAAGAGATCAGTTGAGTGCGTGACGTGCCAGCATCTTCTTCAGCGGCACGATCTTGTTGGTAGCGGTGAGCCCGATGTTGCGCAAGGTGCGCAGGATAGGGTTGTTGTTGACGAACAAGTGCTTCAGCGCATCGGTGGTGAGTTGCATGGAGAGGATGTCGGCTTTGCGCGCACGCTCGTAACGACGCAACAAACCGAGGTCTCCGCAATCTAATGCACCGCGTTGCATCAGCACTTCGGCCAGATCGTGTGCATCATGCAACCCCAGATTCACGCCATGCCCAGACAGCGGATGGATGTTGTGCGCGGCATCGCCAATGAGCGCTAGGCGCGGTTTGGTGAGGTGTGCCAGATTCAGCACGCGCAACGAGAACGAAGCAGGCGGGGTGATGACTTCCAAATCTCCCAAGAGGTGTTGCGATGCCTCGGCCACGCGTGCACTCAACTCCGCGTGAGTGAGTGCCAACAGCTCTGCGGATTTCTCGGGGCTGACCGACCATACGATGGAGACGCGTTTGCCCGGTAACGGCAGCAAGGCAAGGATGCCGTCTTCGGTGAACCACTGATGTGCGATGCCTCGGTGTGTCTTGCTCGTGTTGAAGTTGGCGACCACGCCGTGCTGGTGATAGGGAGTAGGGACTTCCGGCATGCCCGCTTGTTGGCGTACCCAAGAGTCGCGACCATCTGCACCGACGATGAGTTTGGCCTTGATCTCGCGCCCATCTTTGAGTTTCAAGTGAGCGCCTGCTTCCTGCCAACCAAGCTCTGCACATTGAGTAGGTTGGAATAGAGTCAGATTCCTTTGTCCTTCTATCGTCTTCCACAGTGCATGCTGGATCAAACGACTTTCCATGATGAAGGCCAATTCAGGTGCGCCCAGTTGGTAGGCGCTGAAGTTCAGTTTGGAGCCGGTGTCACCGAAGACGCGCATCTCTTCGATCTGTTGTATACGTGATGTATCCAGATGCTCCCAAGCGCCGCAGGTCTTTAGGAAATCCACATTGCCGGGGGTGAAGGCATAGATCCGACTATCCCACTCAGTCTCTAGGCTGGGCAGATTCTGCCCCTCTATCAGGGCGATACTCAGGTCGCTGTTCTTAAGAGAAGCGGCCAGCGCTGCCCCAACGATGCCGCCGCCCACAATAACGATGTCGAATTCCATGTCGAATCCCTAGGGAATAATTCTGCGAGCAATCATAGCATGGGGCAGTTGATTAAATTATAATCAGCGCCCTTTTGGAAAAGCCTCTCATGCAGATCGGTAAATACAAGCTGAAAAACAACCTCATCGTCGCACCCATGGCGGGCGTGACCGATAGGCCTTTCCGCATGTTGTGCAAGCGTATGGGCGCAGGCATGGCTGTGTCCGAGATGGTCGCTTCCAATTCCTTGCTCTATGGTTCAGAGAAGACCAAGCGTCGCGCCAATCACGAAGGCGAGGTCGATCCCATCTCCGTGCAGATCGTCGGCGCCGATCCCAAGATGTTGGCGCAGGCCGCACGCTACAACGTGGACAACGGTGCACAGATCATCGATATCAACATGGGCTGTCCCGCCAAGAAGATCTGCAATGTGATGGCGGGTTCCGCACTGATGCAGAACGAGAAGCTGGTGGCAGAGATATTGGAAGAAGTGGTCGGTGCAGTGGACGTGCCTGTCACCTTGAAGATCCGCACCGGCTGGGACAAGCAGAACCGCAACGCAGTGAACATCGCACGCATCGCCGAATCCAGTGGCATCCAAGCGCTTGCCATCCACGGACGAACACGCGCTTGTGCCTACACTGGCGATGCCGAGTATGAAACCATCAGCGCCGTGAAGGACGCGGTGCGCATCCCCATCATCGCAAATGGCGACATCACCACACCGGAAAAGGCAAAGTACGTGCTCGACCATACCGGCGTCGATGCGGTGATGATCGGTCGTGCCGCGCAAGGCCGTCCGTGGCTGTTCCGCGAGATCGAACATTTCCTGAACACGGGTGAACATCTGGCCGCACCAGAAGTGAATGAGATACGCCAAGTGTTGTTGGCCCATGTGAGCGACTTGTACGATTTCTATGGCGACCTTTCCGGACTGCGCATCGCGCGCAAGCACATCTCTTGGTACACAAAAGGATTGCATGGCTCAGCGGCATTCCGTTTCCGCATGAACCAACTGGAAACCATCGACGAACAACAGCGTGCGGTGAATGATTTTTTTGATGAATTGCAAAGCAGAGGAATGCATTTGCAATATTTTGAGGGCGCTTCTGAAAATTCAAATATCTAAGCAAGACAAGGCGCGAACAAAAAATTGCGACGCAGCATATATGGGATATGTAAGGAGCTATTTTTTGTGAGCAACGCAGTATTGCAACGAGATTTGGATTTTCAGAAGTGCACTAAGCAGAGGAAGTGAAATGAGTGAGTGCCCCATTAACGAGAACGACATCGCCAAGCACGTACGCAAAGCGGTGAACGACTATTTCAAAGACCTTGATGGAGAAGAACCATCTTGTGGTGTGTACGACATGGTGATGTGCTGCGCTGAGAAGCCACTCATCGAGACCGTGCTGCTGCAAGCTGAAGGCAATCAGACTCGCACCGCCGAACTACTCGGCATCAACCGAAATACGCTGCGTAAGAAGATGCAGCAATACAAGATCAAATAACTCACAGGAAACATCATGGCCATCACACAAGCACTCATCAGCGTCTCCGATAAATCCGGCGTCCTCGAATTCGCCAAAGGTCTTAACGCACTCGGCGTGAAGATCCTTTCCACTGGAGGTACTGCCAAGCTGCTCGCCGACAACGGCGTGCCTTGCACCGAAGTCGCCGATTACACCGGCTTCCCCGAGATGTTGGATGGCCGTGTAAAGACGCTGCAACCGAAAGTGCACGCAGGCATCTTGGCGCGTCGCGATCTGCCCGAGCATGTCGCCACGTTGAAGAAACACGACATCCCTACCATCGACCTCGTCGTGGTGAACCTGTACCCGTTTGCGGCTACCATCGCCAAACCTGGTTGCACACTGGAAGACGCCATCGAGAACATCGACATCGGCGGTCCGACCATGGTGCGTTCCGCTGCCAAGAACCACGCGCACGTCGCCATCGTCACCGACCCTTCCGATTATTCGGATGTGCTGGCCGAGATGCAGACCAACAAAGGCACAGTGAGCGATGCGACCCGTTTTGACTTGGCTAAAAAAGCGTTCTCGCACACTGCCGCTTACGACAGCATGATCAGCAACTACCTGACTGCCATCAATAGCGACGGCACGAAGAGTGAGTTCCCCGCGCAGATCAACTTCAACTTCGCCAAGGTGCAAGACATGCGCTACGGCGAGAACCCACATCAGCACGCTGCGTTCTATCGTGACCTGAACCCAGTCAAAGGTGGCATCTCCGACTACACGCAAGTGCAGGGAAAAGAACTTTCTTATAACAATATCGGCGACTCCGATGCAGCATGGGAATTGGTCAAGACTTTCGACCAACCTGCGTGCGTCATCGTCAAGCATGCAAACCCTTGCGGCGTCGCCATCGCCGACACTGCGTTGAACGCTTACAAGTTGGCTTACTCAACTGATACCACCTCCGCATTCGGCGGCATCATCGCCTTCAATCGCGAGTTGGATGAAGCGACTGCCGCGCAGATCACCGCCAACCAGTTCGTTGAAGTCATCATCGCCCCAAGTGCGACCGAGGCTGCATTGAAAGTGACCGGCGCAAAACAGAACGTGCGCGTACTCACCGTTCCGCTGTCCAACGCGTTCAATCAATATGATGTGAAGCGCGTGAGCGGCGGCTTGCTGGTGCAATCGCCCGACATGTTGAACGTGCAACTTTCTCAGCTCAAAGTCGTGAGCAAAGTACAACCGACCCAACAGCAACTCACCGACCTGCTGTTCGCGTGGCGAGTGGCGAAATACGTGAAATCCAATGCCATCGTCTTCTGCAAAGGCGGACAGACATTGGGAGTAGGCGCAGGTCAGATGAGCCGTGTGGACAGCACAAAGATCGCCAGCATCAAGGCGCAGCACGCAGGGCTGAGCTTGGTGGATTCCGTCGTTTCGTCGGATGCCTTCTTCCCGTTCCGTGACGGTATCGACGTGCTGGCAGCAGCGGGTGCTAAAGCAGTCATCCAACCCGGCGGTTCGATGCGTGATGAAGAAGTCATCGCAGCAGCTGACGAACATGGCTTGGCGATGGTGTTCACAGGCTTCCGTCACTTCCGCCATTAAGCCTACTGCGCTTGGAATAAAGGATTGCAATGAAGATTCTAGTCATCGGTAACGGCGGTCGCGAGCATGCATTGGCTTGGCGTTTGGCGCAGGGTGTGAAGGTACAGAAGGTGTACGTCGCGCCCGGTAATGCGGGCACGGCCTTGGAAGACGGAGTGGAGAACGTCGCCATCACAGCCATCCCCGACCTCATTGCTTTCGTACAGCGCGAGAACATCGAACTTACCGTCGTCGGCCCCGAAGCACCGCTGGCAGCAGGTGTGGTGGATGCATTTCGCGCAGCAGGCTTGAAGATATTCGGCCCCACCAAAGCGGCGGCGCAGTTGGAATCTTCCAAAGATTTCGCCAAACGTTTCATGACGCGCCACA
>JAVBYP010000061.1 GCA_030823965.1 Sideroxydans sp. | reverse complement strand
CAAGGTCTGCGGTGTGACGGTGATACGCTCACCGCCCCACACCTTCAACTTGGCCGTCGCCACCTTGCCATTCACCGTCACCAAGCCTTGTTCTATCCAGTCCTGCAAACGACTGCGGGAGTATTCGGGCAACAGCTTGGTGAGGATATGGTCGAAACGCAGACCGCCATGTTGCATCGGTACCTGCATCTCAAGTGGGGAGGAAGACGCTTCGTCTTTGCTATAATCCAGTAAATCTTCTTCGGGTTCTATCATGCGTCACATTTTAACCGCTTTCCTGCTTTTCTCCTTGGTTGCTTGTAGCACCGACCCAGCAAAAGACGACAAATCTGCAACCGCAGACCAGTTATACGCCCAAGCCAAAGAGGCGATGGACGACCACAGCTACGAGCGCGCCATCAAACGCTTGGAGACCTTGCAGTCTCGCTATCCCTATGGTCGCTATGCCCAGCAAGCGCAAATGGAAGTGGCCTACGCCTATTACAAACAAGGCGAACCCGCCCCCGCCCTCGCGGCTTTGGATCGCTTCGTCAAACAGTTCCCCAACAGTACCAGCCTAGACTATGTGTACTACTTGAAGGGCCTCATCAACTTCAACGAGAACATCAACAGCCTGTTCGGCACCGTGTTCATGCAAGACCCCGCCGAGCGTGACCCCGCGGCGTTGCGTGATTCTTTCGATGCCTTTAAAGAACTGGTCACACGTTTCCCAGACAGTCGTTATGCGGCAGATGCGCGAGTGCGTATGCAATACCTGCTCATCACCCTGTCCAAACATGAGATCGCCGTCGCCAGCTACTACCTGCGTCGCGGCGCCTACGTGGCAGCCGTCAACCGCAGCCAAGACGTGCTGAAGAACTATCCCAACACCCCACAGACTCGCGACGCTTTACAGATCATGGTGCAAGCCTATCACCGCCTTGACCTGAACGATCTCAGCCAAGACACGCAGCGCATCCTCGACAGCAACATCGCCAAAGACGGCATCAAACCTTCGAAGACTTACTTCAAGGAACAAGAGACACCGTGGTGGAAGTTCTGGGAGATCTGATTTGAAATACTGCGCAGAATGCGGAGCACCCGTCGAACTGCGCATCCCGCAGGACGACAGCCGGGAGCGATACATCTGCACTGCCTGCGACACCATCCATTATCAGAACCCGCGCAATATCGTCGGTTCTATCCCCGTATGGAAGGACGGTCGTGTGTTGTTATGCCGCCGTGCCATAGAACCTCGCCATGGCTTATGGACACTCCCCGCTGGCTTCATGGAGAACGGCGAGACCACTGAAGAGGGCGCTGCTCGCGAGACCATGGAAGAAGCTAACGCCCGCGTCAAGATCCATGAGTTGTACGCCATGTACAACCTCTCCTACATCAACCAAGTCCACCTGCTATATCGCGCCACCCTACTTGATCTCGATTTCTCACCTGGTGTGGAAAGCCTGGAAGTGAGGCTGTTCGCGGAAGAAGAGATACCTTGGGACACACTGGCGTTCCGTCCCGTCAAATTCGCGCTCCAGCATTACTTCAAGGAGCGTAAGACGGGCGTATTCACACTGCTCACTGGCGATCTAGCGCCGCCAATAAGAAAATAGGATCATTGCTCGTCAAGTATCTGTACAGCGGTTAACTCAATCATAGCCACCAATTCAAAATCACATGAATGGAGCACTCAATGAATACCAAAGTATCACTTAGCAATATCACTGAATTCCTACACAACAGTTTTATTCTCGCTGCGATCGCGGGCCTTCTTGCAAACACAGCATTGGCTCACGCCGAGATCACTCAAGCACCGGTCATCAAGGTCGGGGATCAATGGAAGTTCGAACAGACTGATCGCCGCTCAGGTGTCAAAGAACCAATCATAGTTCAACGTATCACTGCCGTTTCACCTACGCAGATCGAAGGATTGGAGAACGAGGAAAGATTCATCTGGACACCTGAACTCAATCTCATCGAATCTCCCCTCATTACCGTAACAGGCGAAGCAAAACGACTCGCATTCCCGCTTGAAATCGGCAAAAAATGGGAATACCAATACAATTTCACCAACAAAGCCAAAGCTGCCAAAGGACGATGGAAACTTGATGCGACAATAACGGCCTATGAGAAAGTCAAAGTCCCTGCTGGCGAATATGATGCATTCAAGATCGAATACACAGGCTTCTGGCACAACGATACAAAAGGGAAAAGTGGACGGCTAAATATAACCAGCTGGTATGCGCCTACCGCTCGCACCATCGTTCGAAGTGAGTTCGAAGATGGCCTTAGTGACTTCATCAAAGTCTTAATTGAAACGCAACCAACTCCCTGAATCTAATCAAGACGAACAGAACGACTCTAACGATCCAATCACAACAAGATGCGAGACTCGTTACGCCATAGCACAAATTTCATCAATGCGATCATCGATCACATACCCGGCTTGATAGGTTACTGGTCCAGTGATTTGCGCTCCGTATTTGCCAATAAGGAATACGAGAAGTGGTTCGGCAAGACACAAGAACAAATGCGGGACATCCACATAAGGGATTTGTTGGGCAATGAGCTATTCAAGATCAATGAGCCGCACATCCGCGCCGCCCTCAATGGCGAAGATCAGGAATTCGAGCGCAGTATCGTGTTGCCGAACGGTGAGAAACGCGAAGCACTTGCGCATTACATCCCCCATCGTGAAGATGAAAAGATCCAAGGATTCTTCGTTCTGCTGATCGACATCACTGAACGCAAACGTCTAGGGAACGCCATGATCGACATGGAAGAAACTCACAAACGTTCGATCGGACGTGAGTTGCACGACAGTCTCGGGCAACAGATCGCAGCGATCAGCTATCAAGCGTCCGCGCTAGAAAAGAAATTGCAATCAGTAGGCAACCTCGACAATGCAAAGATCGCCGCCTCCATCAGTTCGCAAGCCAACAGCGCGGTGATGCAATGCAAACAGATCGCGCAGGGCTTGATCCCTTTTGAGATCGAATCGAGAGGCTTGATCCACGCGTTGCAATCGTTTGCTTCCGGTATCGAATGCACCTACGAGATCGAATGCAACTTCTCGTACACGGACGATATCGCAATCGAAGATTCCACCATCTCACTCAATCTTTATCGGATCGTTCAAGAAGCTGTACACAATGCAATGCATCATGGCCGCGCAAAATCTTTGGACATCTCACTCTCAACTTCGACGGGCACTCTTTGCCTATCGATCTGTGACGATGGATGCGGGATCTCCAATGCACAGCATACGAAAAATCCTCACAAGGGAATGGGCCTTAAACTGATGGAGTACCGCGCAGAACAACTCGGCGCGACCCTCAAACTACTACCGAACCCAAAGGGTGGCTTAGAGGTTCGGGTGGAAATGAAGGCTGAATAGGATGGCGATCACACTAAAGACCCAAGTGATGCTGGTGGATGACCACGCCATGTTGCGTCATGGTATGGCCATGCTGATCAATTCAGAGCCCGACATGGAGGTGATGGCCGAAGCCGAGGACGGTGGTGAAGCGATGGCCGTATTGGAATCCGATCACCATCCAGACATCGTGCTGGTCGATCTATCGCTCAAGACGCTTTCCGGTCTTGAACTGATCAAAAGCATTCACATGCTGATCCCCGCCCTGCCCGTTCTCGTTGTCTCAATGCATGATGAGACCGTCTATGCTGAAAGGGCCTTGCGCTCCGGTGCACGCGGTTATGTCATGAAACAAGAGCCCAGTGTCGTGCTGATAACTGCGATCCGAGAGGTGTTACGTGGTAATTATTATCTGAGTGCGTCGATGCAGCACAAACTGATGCACCGTTTCGTCACAGGTGATTCGGATTCAGAGCTTTTGATCAACAGCCTCACTCCCAGCGAATTCGAAGTGCTACACCTGATCGGCTCAGGACATAGCAGCCGCGATATTGCCAACCTATTGAATCGCAGCATTAAAACGATCGAAGTGCATCGAGCTAACATCCGCACCAAATTGCAACTAAAAGATGGCGCAGATTTGATACGTTATGCCACCCACTGGATCACAGCAGCACACTAAAGATATTTAAAATCAATAATTTTAATCACTAAGGGAA
Source organism: Sideroxydans sp. (assembly GCA_030823965.1). Taxonomy (GTDB): domain Bacteria; phylum Pseudomonadota; class Gammaproteobacteria; order Burkholderiales; family Gallionellaceae; genus Sideroxyarcus. Next base: position 3,582 of record JAVBYP010000061.1, on the reverse strand, counting down.
ACCCTTATGCCAATACAAGGGTTTCTCCAATATATATATAAGTTGTATCCAGTTACGATCGTCACACTCAATTTTTCAAGTGGTAATCGTCGTGAGCAAAGCCAGTCAAGCAAAAACCACCAAGCCAGTAATCAGCAAAACCAAGAAGTCTGCTCTCGCCACCTCTTCCAAGATTGCAAAACCTGCTGTCGGTAGTACCACCAAAACAGCAACGAGATCCGCCATCGCGAAGAGCGCCAAACCGACCATCGCTAGTGCTAAGCAATCCCCAGGGGTTCCTATCAACTCCTCTGTCGAAGAGCTAAATTTCCTCGCCACCAAAGCCAGTAAGAAGCCCGCCAAAAAGACCAGTACGCCACGCAAGAGCGTAGCTAAAAAAACCTCACCAGCCGCCGCAGTTGCGACGGAAGAGCGCAACTTCATCGTCGGTATCGGTGCATCTGCAGGGGGTTTAGAGGCATTATCTGACCTGATCGGCTCACTACCTGATGATTTGGGCGTTCCCTACATCGTTGTGCAACACCTGTCTCCCACCCATCGCAGCATGATGGTGCCACTACTGGCGCGAGAAACATCTATGCTGGTCAAAGATGCCGAAGACGGGGAAGTTCCCTTAGCAAACGTGATCTATGTCACCCCAGCCAACTGGAACATCGTCATCAAAGACGGCCTGATGCGCCTGCTAGTTCCCGGCAAAACAGTCATGCCAAAACCTTCGGCAACGGCTTTATTCAACTCCATGGCTGAAGAAAAAGGGGAAGATGCCATCGGCGTGATCTTGTCTGGCACTGGTTCTGATGGTGCTGCGGGTATCGCGGCGATCAAGGCTGCAGGCGGTTTTACCTTTGCCCAAGATCCAGAAGCAGCAAAATATAGTGGGATGCCTCAGGCCGCCATTAGCACGGGGTGTGTCGAATGGATATTGAGCTGTAAAGGTATCGCCGAAGAGATCACTGCCATCGCGCGCGCGCATGGACTGATCAACCGCACCACTAAACAAGAGAACGCACCAGCCACCATGAAGGGGCTGATGCAAATGGTTTACAAGCACTGCAAGATCGACTTCTCCGGCTACAAGGAGGCGACACTATGGCGTCGTGTAGAGCGTCGCATGGCCGCCAATCGCTTGAATAACCTTGTGGCTTATTTCGATTACTGCGGAAAGAATCCAGAAGAACTCAACAAGCTCAGCAAAGACATTCTCATTTCTGTGACTGCGTTCTTTAGAGATCGCGGCAGCTTTGAGGTATTGAGCAAGGTATTGGCGGAGATCATTGCAGGCAAAGAGCCGGGCGACGAGATCCGCATCTGGGTCCCAGCTTGCGCCACCGGTGAAGAGGCCTATTCGATCGGCATTCTGATCTCCGACATCCTAGGCGGCAGACTGAACGACTACCGCATTCAGATCTTTGCTACCGATATCGACATGGATGCGATGGCTGTCGCCCGCAAAGGTGTCTACACAGAAAGTTCATTGACCGAAGTCAGCGCAGATACGATCTCGCGTTACTTCACGAAAAAAGCCGATCTGTATGAGATCGCTCGCCCGATCAGAGATATGGTTGTATTCGCGCGCCAAGATCTGGTGCTCGACCCACCCTTCCTACGTCTAGATCTGGTCAGCTGCCGCAACTTGTTGATCTATTTCCAGCCGCTGCTGCAAACACGGGTGCTTTCGATCTTCCATTTCGCACTCAGGCCATCTGCTTATTTGTTTTTGGGCAAATCAGAGAGCATCGTGCATCAGGAGAATCTGTTCCAACCCATCAGCAAGGAAGCACGCATATTCAAACGCATCGCCTCCAAAGATCAGGTCATCCCCATCCCTTTGTACTCCAGCCAAGATTCAGGCAAGGAGGCCATCTCCAAGCCCTCCATCACGATCGGAGATCGCACACAGCGCAAACATGAGAGCAAGCTACAAAAAGCGTTGTCTGAGATTTATGCCCCGCCCAGTGTGCTGATAAACAGAGAGATGGATGTGATCGAGATCCACGGCGATATGCAAGCATTCTTGCAATTCCCGTCAGGCAAGATGGAAACGAACTTGTCGCAGCTATTACGCCGTGAATGGCGTACCGAGGTGCAAACACTGGTACACCATGCCGACCTCAAGCACACGATCGCCATGGGCCGCATCAGACCGGTCAAACACCGAGCTGGGCACAGCATAAAGATCGAAGTTCATCCTGTGACATCACGTGATGATCAAAAACAATTCTTGATCAGCTTCATTTCGCAAGACAACTCGATAGAAGATGTTTCCACCACGGACCAACCACTCCCAAATAGCAGTGAGATCGAAGACGAACTGATCGCCACACGCGAACACTTGCAGACCGTCATCGAAGAGTTGGAAACCTCCAATGAGGAATTGCAGGCCTTGAATGAGGAGATGCAAGCGGCTAATGAAGAGCTGCAATCCTCGAACGAAGAACTGGAAGCCTCCAACGAGGAGTTGCAATCCACCAATGAAGAACTGACCACCGTAAACGAAGAATTGATCGTAAAGGGTGGCGAGTTGAGTTTGGTGAATACCGAACTTGAGAACCTTCAGAACAGCACTGGTTTTTCGCTGATCCTGCTTGACCAAGAGTTGCGCTTGCAACGCTACAACAAAGAAGCCGCCACCCTGTTTGGATTTAGCGTGCACACTCTCGGCAAATCCATCCCAAAGCTCTCAGTTCCCGTTCAAGAAGTACTTGAAACTGCCAAACTGGCCATGTCAGATGGCATCAAACGGCAACAACAGACCAGCTTTGGTGGCAAACACTACAATGTGTTGTGCTTCCCCTATACCTCACAAGATCAAACGCTGGGCGGAGTCATCATCACTTTCATTGATGAGACCGAGTTGGTTGAGGCACAGCTTGATATCGTCAATAGTCAAGAGCGACTCATCGCAGTGATGCAGAACTCCCCCCTGCACATTGCGATCAAAGATCCCGCAGGGCAGTACCAATTCGTGAACAGAGAGTTTGAGATCTCTTTTGGCATGGATATGCAAAGTATCGTTGGCAAAACGGATACGCAGATATTCCCAGAACACATCTCCAGACTTTTTGAAAAGCTTCACTTCGATGTATTGCACAAAAAATCGCGTGTTGAAGCCGAGGAACGCATCCAGATCGCTGATCAGCACCATTGGTTCGCCTTCATTTGCTATCCGATCATTGATGAGCACGGCTCAGTTAGAGCCGTATGCAGTCAAGCCATCAACATCACCGAGCGCCGAGAGTTGGATGAACAGAAGAAGTTGACAGCCAAGTTCTTCGATTCGGCCAACGAAGGCATCCTGATCACTGACATCAATCAGGTCATCGTCAAGGTGAACCATGCATTCACCCAAGTCACCGGATATGACGCTGATGATGTGATAGGACTCACGCCTAAAGTATTGAGCTCCGGCAAGCAGGACGCCAAATTCTATAGCGCGATGTGGAAGGAGATCAACGAGCACGGTTGGTGGCAGGGCGAGTTATGGAACAAGCGCAAAGACGGCGGCCTGTATCTTGAGTGGCTGACCATCAATACGGTTCGTGACGAACTGGGCGTGATCACCAACTATATCGCCATCTTCTC
>JAVBYP010000194.1 GCA_030823965.1 Sideroxydans sp. | reverse complement strand
GCGATGAAAGAAGTTCGCAAGATCTCCGCAAAGAAGGGCACCGTGCTGTTCGTCGCGACTAAGCGTCAAGCACGCGAGATCATCCGCGAAGAAGCGATTCGCGCTGGCTCTCCTTTCGTTGATCATCGTTGGTTGGGCGGTATGCTCACCAACTTCAAGACAGTTCAGATCTCTATCAAGCGCCTGAAAGAGTTGGAAGCGATGATCGCTGACGGCAGCATCGAGAAGGTCTCTAAGAAAGAAGGTCTGGTTCTGCGTCGCGAACTGGAAAAGTTGGAGCGTAGCTTGGGCGGTATCAAAGACCTGCAAGGTCTGCCTTCCGCTATCTTCGTTATCGACGTCGGCTACCAAAAGGGTACGGTCACTGAAGCGCAGAAGCTGGGCATCCCAGTCATCGGCGTTGTCGATACCAACCACAGCCCATTGGGCGTTGACTATGTCATCCCAGGTAACGATGACTCCAGCCAAGCGATCCGTTTGTACGCACGTGGCGTAGCTGACGCGATCTTGGAAGGACGTGAGCAAGCAACCAATGATCTGGCTGCTCAGATCGCAGAAGGCGCTGCTGCCTAAGCAGGCCCGCCGCAACAAGGGGGCGCAAGCCCCCTTTTTTGTAACTTGAATTATTGAATAGAAAATTAGGAGTTAGACATGGCAGAGATCACCGCAGGTATGGTGAAAGAACTGCGCGAGGCTACCGGCCTCGGCATGATGGAATGTAAAAAAGCATTGGTAGAGACCAATGGCGATGCGAAGGCGGCTGAAGAGTTGCTGCGTATCAAGAGCGGTGCTAAGGCTAGCAAGGCTGCAACACGCGTGACAGCAGAAGGCGTCATCGGCGCATTCTTGTCCGTAGATGGCAAGACTGGCGCAGTCGCTGAGATCAACTGCGAGACCGACTTCGTTGCAAAGAACGATGACTTCGTGGCGTTCGCTAAGAACGTGGCACAAACCGTAGCGCAAGCTGCACCTGCCGATGGCGACGCATTGTTGGCAGCGGCCTTGGTCAATGGCGCAGGTTCCGTAGAAGAAGTGCGCAAGGCGTTGGTGATGAAGCTGGGTGAGAACATCACTGTGCGTCGTTTCGAGCGATACTCGACGGCTGGCAAGTTGGCCACCTACCTGCACGGTAGCAAGATCGGTGTGATGGTTGATTACACCGGCGGCGATGAGACATTGGGCAAAGACTTGGCGATGCATATCGCTGCAAGCAAGCCAAAGTCCGTTGATTCTTCCGGCGTGAACCCAGAGGACATCGAGACAGAACGCCGTATCGCGATCGAAAAGGCTAAAGAATCTGGCAAGCCAGAAGCGATGTTGGAAAAGATCGCTGAAGGTACCGTGCAGAAGTTCCTGAAAGAAGTCACTCTGTTGGGTCAAGTGTTCGTCAAGGCTGAAGACGGCAAGCAGACCATCGAGCAGTTGCTGAAGAGCAAAGGCGCGACTGTGACGGCGTTCAAGATGTTCGTCGTTGGCGAAGGCATCGAGAAGGTGGTTGAAGACTACGCAGCTGAAGTCGCTGCTGTCGCTGCTGCAAGCAAGAAAGGCTAAGAACCATGTCCAAACCCGCCTACAAACGCATCCTACTCAAACTCTCCGGCGAAGCCCTGATGGGCGATGATAGCTACGGTATCAACCGTGCGGTCATCGAACGCATTGTTGCTGAGATCAAAGAGGTGGTCGAGCTGGGCGTAGAGGTGGCGATGGTCATCGGCGGCGGCAATATCTTCCGTGGTGTCGCACCAGCGGCAGCAGGGATGGATAGGGCGACCGCCGATTACATGGGTATGTTGGCTACAGTGATGAACTCGATGGCACTACAAGACGCCATGACACGTGCGGGTTTGGAATGTCGTGTGCAATCTGCGTTGAGTTTGGAGCAGGTGGCTGAGCCATTCATCCGTGGCAAGGCATTGCGTTATTTGGAAGACGGCAAAGTGGTGATCTTCGCGGCAGGTATCGGTAGCCCGTTCTTCACCACTGATACCGCTGCCGCACTGCGCGGCGTGGAGATGTCGGCAGATGTCGTGATCAAGGCCACCAAGGTGGACGGTATCTACACCGACGATCCTAAGAAGAATCCTAATGCGATCCGCTATCAAAGCTTGAGCTTCGATGAAGCGATCAGCAAGAATTTGAAGGTGATGGACGCGACTGCGCTGACTTTGTGTCGCGATCAGAAGCTGCCCATCATCGTATTCAGCATCTTTAAGCCGGGCGCGCTGAAACGCGTGGTATTCGGCGAGGGTGAAGGTACATTGGTAAGAGTGGATTAGGAGCTATACATGATCTCTGATATCAAAAAGAACGTAGAACAAAAGATGGCTAAGTCGCTAGATGCCTTGCGTGCAGACTTGGGCAAGATCCGTACAGGCCGTGCACACACGGGTATCTTGGATCACGTGATGGTGGATTACTACGGTAGTCCGACTGCCGTTAATCAAGTAGCGAACATCACGTTGACGGATGCGCGCACCATAGGTGTGCAGCCCTACGAGAAGAACATGATCGGACCGATCGAAAAAGCCATCCGTGATTCCGACCTCGGTTTGAATCCAGCTACCAATGGTGATCTGATCCGTGTGCCGATGCCGATGCTGACCGAAGAGCGTCGTCGTGACTTGATAAAAGTCGTTAAGAGCGAAGGTGAAGATGCCAAGGTCGCTGTGCGTAACATCCGTCGCGATGCCAACGAGCAGTTGAAGAAGTTACTCAAAGATAAAGAAGTCGGTGAGGATGATGAGCGTCGCGCGCAAGACGATGTACAGAAACTGACTGATCGTTTTGTGCTGGAGATCGACAAAGCGTTGCAAGCCAAAGAAGTAGACCTGATGGCGGTTTAAGCCAATCTATCATGGCTCTGCCATTCTTCAGCTCCACCCGTACCATCCCTGATATCACAGCAGTCCCGCGCCATATCGCCATCATCATGGATGGCAATGGGCGCTGGGCGAAACAACGTTTCATGCCGCGTGTCATGGGGCATCAACGCGGTGTCGAATCGGTGCGAGATATGGTCAGGGCCTGTCGTGAGTTGGGCGTCGAGTACCTGACGCTGTTCGCCTTCAGTAGTGAGAATTGGCGCCGACCAGCCGACGAAGTGAACTTCTTGATGCAGCTGTTCTTGAAGATGTTGGAGCGCGAAGTCAGCAAGCTGCACGAGAACAACATCTGTTTGAAAGTCATTGGTGATCGCAATCGTTTCGATGCGCAGTTGGTTAAGTACATCGAAGATGCAGAACGTCTAACCGAAAACAATACCGGCCTCACACTCACCATCGCTGCCAACTACGGTGGCCGTTGGGACATCATGCAAGCGATGCATGCTTTGAGCCAAGCGCATCCAGAACGTGCGACCGCTTTCGAAGAAGAAGAACTCGCTCCCTACCTTTCCATGCACTATGCGCCCGAGCCTGATCTGTTCATTCGCACAGGCGGTGAGCAACGCATCAGCAACTTCTTGTTATGGCAATTGGCATATACCGAGCTGTATTTCACCGACATCTTGTGGCCCGCTTTCGGTCGCCCCGAGTTAGAGGCGGCTATCCAGTCTTATCAAAAACGCGAGCGTCGTTTCGGTCGCACCAGTGAACAATTGAAAGGCGAAAGCGATGCTTAAGTCTCGTGTCATCACGGCTATCGTGATGTTGGTACTGTTTTTGGCTGCGCTGTTCTACTTGCCGCCGCTGGCATGGTCTGTCTTGGTGTTGGCGATGGTGCTGCAAGGTGCTTCCGAATGGTCTCGCATGGCTGAATTGACGCCCAGCGGCGCCAAGCTTTACTGGGTCGCGACCATGGTATTGATGGTGGGCATATTGGCCTTGGACGCCAATTCCACGCCAGAGCAACAAACCACCACCCATCTCATCGCCTATCTTCTGGCTGCCGTGTTGTGGCTGATCGTGGTACCGCCTTGGTTGATGATGGGTTGGAAAGTTAAGCAACCCTTGCTGATGGCACTGGTTGGTTGGATGTTGTTGATCCCGACTGGGCTCGCCATGATTGATCTGCGCGCCGCTGCTCCCGCACCTTGGCTGTTGCTTGGCGTAATGTGCCTCGTATGGGTGGCGGATAGCGCGGCGTATTTCGCAGGACGCAGATTCGGTAAGACGAAATTAGCACCGAGCATCAGCCCCGGTAAGACGTGGGAAGGTGTGGCGGGTGCGATCGTGGGTGTGACGGTCTACATCGGATTGATCTGGGTTTTCAGCCCTGAGTTCACCAACCTCCAGATGTTGCCAGCCTTGATGCTGACCGCTTGGTGGTGGGTGGTATTGGCCGTCATAGGTGACTTGTTCGAGTCCGCCATCAAACGTCAGGCGGGTATCAAAGATAGTGGGGCGTTATTGCCGGGACACGGTGGTTTGTTGGATCGCATCGATGCCTTGACCTCCACCTTGCCGTTGGCAGCATTGGCGCTGATCTTCCAAGGATTGAGCTAGTGCAGCGATTAACCGTCCTAGGTTCCACGGGTAGCATCGGCAAAAGCACGCTCGATGTCGTCGCTCGTCATCCTGATAGATATCAGATCACCGCACTCACCGCGAATCAGCAAGATGAGTTGCTGTTCGAACAGTGCCAAAGATTCCACCCACGCTACGCTGTCCTCTTGGATGAGACGGCCAGCGAACGTCTAAAGAAGAATCTTCAAATCGCAGGAATCGCCACCGAGGTGTTGTGCGGTACGGCTGCGCTTGAACAGGTCTCAGTCTTGCCTGAGGTGGATGCCGTGATGGCTGCCATCGTTGGCGCCGCAGGGATGCCGCCCACACTCGCGGCTGCCAAGGCGGGCAAGAAGATATTGTTGGCAAACAAAGAAACACTGGTATTGGCTGGGCATCTTTTCATGGACGCCGTGCATCGCAGCGGTTCTGCCTTGCTTCCTATCGATAGCGAACATAACGCCATCTTCCAAGCCTTGCCGCGCGACTATTCGGGCGACATGCGTTCCAGTGGTGTGAGCAAGATACTGCTGACTGCATCAGGCGGCCCGTTCCGTAACACCCCGATCGAACAATTGCAGAACGTCACCCCCGAACAAGCGTGTGCACATCCGAACTGGAGCATGGGGCGCAAGATATCGGTGGATTCCGCCAGCATGATGAACAAGGGGCTGGAGGTCATCGAGGCTCACTGGTTGTTCAACGCTTCGGCAGACGATATCCAAGTCGTGGTGCATCCGCAGAGCGTAATCCATTCGATGGTGCAGTATGTGGACGGATCGGTGCTGGCGCAGTTGGGCAATCCAGACATGCGTACGCCTATCGCTTTTGCCTTGGCTTATCCAGAGCGTATCGCTGCAGGTGTCGCGCCGCTCGATCTGTTTCAGATCGCCAAACTTGATTTTGTTGCTCCTGATTTCGTGCGTTTCCCTTGCCTAGGCTTGGCCTATCAAGCCTTGCGTGCGGGTGGCACCGTTCCCGCCTTGTTGAATGCAGCAAACGAAGTGGCTGTTGCGGCTTTCTTGGATAGAAAGATCGCTTTCTTGGACATCCCGAGTTTGATCGAATCCGTGTTGACGAGCGTCGCGCGTCAAGAAGTGAATGCGCTGAAAGATGTGTTGGATGCTGATGCAGCGGCACGCATGGCGGCGCAGGAGTGGGTCACAGGATGATGACGTTATTGGCATTCATCGTCGCCATCGCCGTATTGGTAGTGTTCCACGAATTGGGGCATTACTGGGTCGCGCGTTGGTGCGACGTCAAGGTGCTGCGCTTCTCTGTGGGTTTCGGCAAGGTGATCTACGCCAAGCGCTTCGCTGGCGGCGAGACGGAGTGGGTAATCTCTGCCATTCCATTGGGCGGCTACGTCAAGATGCTAGATGAACGCGAAGGCGAAGTGGCTGCGAATGAACTTTCGCGGACGTTCAACCGCAAGTCTGTTTTGCAGCGTATGGCCATCGTTGTGGCAGGACCGATAGCGAATCTGCTCTTAGCCATCGCCCTCTATTTCGTGCTTTTCATTCACGGCGTCCCTGGATTGAAACCCATTATTGGTGAGGTCGCTCCCAATACGCCAGCGGCGGCCGCAGGCCTGCAAAGCAAGAAGACCATCGTCTCTATCGATGGGCAAGCGACACCGAGCTGGCAAGAGATACGCTGGGTGATGCTAGACAAGATATTGCAACAGCAGGCAGCGAAGATCGAATTGCGTACGCAAGATGGAGAATCTGAATTCCGTATCCTCGAGGTGAACGCGCTGACGGCTGCTGATCTGGATGGCGACTTCATGCATAAATTGGGATTGAAGCCCTACCAACCACCCGTCTATCCCATCATCGGGAAGCTGGTGGATGGCGGCGTAGCACAACGCGCAGGGTTGTTGGTGGATGACAGAATAATCAGTGTCGATGGTGATCCCGTCGAGCTGTGGGAGGATTGGGTAGCCGCGGTGCGAGCCAATCCGAACAAGGCGCTCGATATCGAGATCGAGCGTGCAGGGATGCAACTCAAAATGCGTGTGACACCCGAGCCTTTCGATGATGCAGGCAAGACCATTGGGCGTATCGGTGCCGCTGCTTTCATCGATAGGACTGCTTTTGAAGCGATGATTACGACGGTGAGTTATCCACCTGTCGCTGCCTTGCAAGAAGCCTTCCGTAAGACTTGGGATACCTCCATCTTCAGTTTGAAGATGATGGGCAAGATGGTGATGGGCGAAGTCTCCATGAAGAACCTGTCGGGTCCTATCACCATCGCGGACTACGCGGGTCAATCGGCTCAGTTGGGATTGGGTGCATATATCGGATTCCTTGCGCTTATCAGCATCAGCTTGGGTGTGTTGAATCTGTTGCCCATCCCGTTATTGGATGGTGGACATTTGCTGTATTATGCGGTCGAATTTTTCAAAGGAAGTCCTGTCTCCGATGGCGCTTGGGAGGCTGGGCAGAAGGTGGGCATCGCGCTCTTGGTTACCATGATGGCTTTTGCATTGTTTAATGACATCAGTCGCCTGATTTTGGGTTGAATATCACAATGAATCTAAAAAAATTAGCGAGCGTACTGCCGCTGCTGTACGTCGCATCTGTGTGGGCTTCCGAACCTTTCGTCATCAAAGACATTCGCGTCGAAGGTATCCAGCGTACTGAGGCGGGAACGGTCTTCAGCTATCTGCCTGTCAAGGTGGGCGACACTCTGGATGATGCTCGATCAACCACCGCATTGAGAGCGCTGTTCTCTACAGGGTTCTTCAAGGACGTGAAGCTGCTGAACGATCAAGGTGTACTCGTTGTGCGCGTACAAGAGCGACCGACCATCGATAGTGTCGAGATCAACGGCGTCAAAGATTTCCCCAAAGACCAATTGCGCGACAACCTGAAGTTGGTCGGCTTAGGTGAAGGGCGCATCTTCGACAAGTCAGCGTTGGATAAGTCTGAGCACGAATTGAAACGCCAATACGTGGCACGTGGAAAATACGCCGTCTCGGTGAAGACGACGGTCAAAGAGTTGGAACGTAACCGAGTGGCTGTGAGTTTTGACGTGACAGAGGGTAAGCCATCAAAGATCCGTCAGATCAATTTGGTCGGGAACAAGGCGTACTCGGAAGATGAGCTATTCGATGTGATGAAGCTCACTACGCCCGGTACGTTCACTTGGTTCACCAACAACGACCAATACTCCAAGCCCAAACTGGCAGCCGATATCGAATCGATCCGAAGTCTTTATCTGAACTCGGGTTATATGGACTTTGCGGTCGATTCCACTCAGATCTCGATCTCTCCGGA
>JAVBYP010000288.1 GCA_030823965.1 Sideroxydans sp. | reverse complement strand
TTGATGTTGGATATGGTGCCTCGGCTCTGTTTGGCGAGATTGGGATTCAGCACCGCCAACTGCAAGCGTTTAGACCCCAGCGAGTTCGCACGCATGATGGCCATGCCCATCGCAACGTCCGAGCAGTAGCCGAACAGAGATTCATCCCCTAAGAAATCCGACTCGGTGGCGAAGGAGACGGTGTTCGCTTTTTCGATGCAAGCTTGGTAGCGCTCAACCCATTTATTGCCAGCAGGACGCACGGCGGCATTGCAGAAATTCTCCTGTCCGAAGGGGAGCCAGATGTTCAGTTCACCGCCCAATTTCAAGATGGATTCCGCGAAGAGGATGTCGGAGCCAGCCATCAATGAGCCATAGGCGATGGTGCAGTGGTTCTCCTTGAGCACCTTTTCCATCTCGGCTTTGAGTTCTAACTCCGCTTGATCATCGATGTGGTGATGGTTGTAGAAAGCATGTCCGCAATAATGGATGACCGTCTCGGGCAGGATAGGGTCAAGGATGTCCGATCCGATGTGCTGATGTTTGCAGATGAGTCTGAGCTGATGATGGGTGCGTGCACGGGTGAGGATGTTCTGGTCATTATGTTGTGCCACCTCAGCGATCACAGCACGGGCGGCATCTACTCTATTCAACAGCAGGTAAGCCTCTGCGCGCGTGGCAAGGGGGAAATATTGCGGCCCCTCATCTTTCAACGCGATGCCGATTGCGGTGGTGGCGAGCAGGCTCGCCAATTCGGACTCACCAGACAGAAGGTAAAGAGTGGCTGCATTGATGGCGGAGTAGTGGCTTCCCGTTTGCTCGTATGCTTTTTGATAGGTACGGGCGGCTGCGTAGAACTTGCCAGCATCCAAGATCATGGGAGAGGTCGATTCATCCACGCTGAGGAATGCCAAGTCTTTCAAGATGCGCGCTTCTAAAGCGCGGATGTATTCACTCGCGCTGTTGTGTAGCTTGTACGAATAGAAGGTATCCAATGCACGCTGTTTCGCATTGCAGCGAGAGAGGGCGAGCACGGCACAGTATTGGAAGAATTCATCGTCAGGATAGAGCTTGAGGGCGGCACGCGCCAAGTCATATTCGTTCAGATAATCGCCCGATTTTTGGGCGCTGAGGATCTTGGCTTTGATGTCTTCGGTCGATTGGTTCATCTGTTATTTACGTTCGCGCGGAGACGCAATAGCAGGTTCAGGTACGGCCGTTGTCTTGGTCATGACCGTGCTTCTTGTACAGCAGGGTCATGATGCCGATGAGCAATGTGCCGAACACGAAGATGATGACATTGATGGAGAGGTCGAGTTTGACCATCAAGGCATACAGACCCAGCATGAGGAAGATGCTGATGTTCTCGTTGAAGTTCTGCACGGCGATGGAGCGGCCTGCGCCCATCAGTAGGTGACCGCGATGTTGCAGCAGGGCGTTCATGGGAACGACGAAGTAACCTGCCATCACGCCGATGCCGATGAGCAGCAGGATGGCGAGAAGCGGGCTGTGTACAAGGATCATCGCCAGCACGGCGAATCCCATGCCGATGCCGACCGGGATGACGTTCACTGCGTGTTCCAGTTTCACGAAGCGCGCCGCGAGGACGGAGCCGATGGCGATACCGACCGCGACCCATGCGGTGAGCTTGGCGGCTTCACCGATGCTGTAATGCAAAGCGACGGCTGCCCATGCCAATACGAGCAGACGCAGTGTGGCACCAGCCCCCCAGAACAAAGTGGTCACAGCCAGAGAGACTTGGCCCAACGGGTCTTTCCACAACAAACGGAAGCAATGCGCGAAATCATTGATGAGGAAGATAGGATTGCGGCTGAGTGGTTTGTGTTCGACAGCGACCTGCGGGATGTACAGGTTGAACATCGCCGCAACGAGGTAGATGAAGAAGATGACAAAGATGGCCAACTCGGCAGGGGAGACGAAGTCGGGCACGTTCAAACTTTGCATGATTGAGTGCGAGACGCTTGGTGTGATGAGCAAGCCACCGACCACCGCGCCCATGATGATGGCAGCCACGGTCAGGCCTTCCATCCAGCTGTTCGCCCAGACCAATCTATCTGGGGGGAGGTATTCGGTGAGGATGCCGTATTTCGCGGGCGAGTATGCCGCCGCACCAAAACCGGCGAGGGCGTAGGCGACCAATGGGTTCACGCCCGCCAGCATGGCGAGACAGCCCATCATCTTGATGGCGTTGCTGATGAACATGACCTTGCCCTTGGGCAGCGAGTCGGCAAAAGCGCCCACGAAGGGTGCCAGCAGAATGAAGGAGATGATGAACGCTTGTTGCAAGACCGGCGTCTGCCAGCTAGGGGCGTGCACTTGCTTGAGCAACGCGATGGCGGCAAATAAAAGTGCATTGTCGGCGAGCGCGCTGAAGAACTGCGCTGCAAGGATGATGTAGAAGCCGCGTTTCACGATTTTGAGTTGTTTTTCGGGTGGCGTTTTATAACATGAAATATCCGGCACGTTTGACGATTTCTAGCCTTTCCCACGCTTTTTCAAAACGCGTCTGCTGCCAGCCCTGCTATCATTCGCGGCACTTTTTTCAATAGGCGACTAAGGAACCATGCACCGCCCGATCCACGCCCATATCGACCTCTCCGCGCTGAAGAACAATCTGCGTGTGGTGCAACGCGCCACGACATCGCGCGTGATGGCTGTGATCAAGGCGAACGCCTATGGGCATGGATTGATGCGAGTGGCAGAGGCTTTGCGCAATGCCGACGGTTTTGCCTTGCTGAACGTGCAGGATGCCATCGCGCTGCGCGATGCCGAGTATCGTCAGACTATCCTGTTATTGGAAGGCTTCTTCTCTCCCGAGGAATTGCCCCTCTTCGCCGAATACGAGTTGACCACGGTCATCCATAGCCACCAGCAGTTGGCTTGGTTGGATGCTTACCCGCGCAAGAACGGCCTGTCGGTGTGGCTCAAGATCAACTCAGGCATGAACCGTCTCGGTTTCATGCCTGCCGAAGTCCCTGCGGTGATGGAGCGACTGAAGTCGCATCGCGCGGTGCGCGAGGTCACCTTGATGACCCATTTCGCGCAAGCGGACGAGGCGGTCGGGGTGTCGAATCAGCTCGATGTGTTCAACCAGATCGCAGCGAACTATCACGCACCTCGCTCGCTGGCGAATTCCGCTACCGTCCTGAGTCATCCACAGGCGCATGGTGATTGGGTACGCCCCGGCATCATGTTGTACGGTAGCTCACCCTTCGCGGATGTCAGTGCAAAGGAACTCGGACTGCAACCCGTGATGAACTTGAGCAGTCAACTCATCTCCGTACGTGATCTGCGTGCGGGCGATACAGTCGGTTACGGGGCGAGCTTCCGCGCAGAGCATTCGATGCGCATCGGCACGGTGGCCTGTGGCTACGCCGATGGTTATCCGCGTCATGCGCCGACCGGAACACCTATTCTCGTGAACGGACAGCGCACACGCACCCTAGGTCGTGTGTCGATGGATATGTTGGCGGTGGATCTGAGCGACGTGTCCGATGCGAAGGTCGGTAGCCGCGTGGTGATATGGGGCGAGGGGATGCCGGTGGACGAGGTGGCACATGCGGCAGGCACCATCGGCTATGAATTGTTATGCGCGTTGACCCAGCGCGTGCCGGTCTCTTATTGATTTTGCGACTTGTCGTAACGCCTCGGTAGAGAGGTCATCCAGTTCAAGTCTCTCGGCAACATCCAACTTCACGTAATGTTTACCCAGCGAACGCAGATAGCTAGGGTCGTAGTGCAGTTCCAACAACTCTTTCACTAGCGTATCGAACTGTGCGGCACGGATGAGTTCGTTCCAATGCTCTATCTTGGCGTGACCGTGGAAGGGAACTAGCACGCTGAGTTTTTTGATGAGCGTCTCTGGATCATCGAGGAAGTGGTGGTAATCCTCCATCAGAAGTTTCACTCGCGCCTCAACGGTCGCATCGATCAACACGCAATCACTCGCATGCATCGCCGTCACCAGCGCAGTAGGCAGGCCGATGCGCCCGATCTTGTTGCTCTCGGCCTCTACATAAACAGGGTGCGCCGCATCGAAACTCTCCAGTTTTTGCACGAGCAGCGTGTCGAACCATTTTTGCGAGGGCTGTCCTTCGAGTGGCAAGCCACCCAATACCGAGCCGCGATGTCGCGCCAATTCTTCAAGGTCGAGCACTTGTGCGCCGCAGGTCTCGAGTGCGCCCAGCAAGCGACTCTTGCCTGAGCCTGTCGCGCCGCAGATGACGCGGTAGGTGAAGTTGCCGGATAGGGCATCTAGTTTGTCCAACACTTCGCGCCGATAGGTCTTGTAACCACCTTCCAGTTTGTGTGCCGCCCAGCCCACTTGCGCCAGGATGATGCTCATCGCACCGCTACGCTGCCCACCACGCCAGCAATAGATGAGCGGCTTCCAAGATTTGGGTTTGTCGTGGAAGTGGGTCTCCAGATGATGAGCGATGTTCTTTGCGACCAAGGCCGCGCCCACTTTGCGCGCCTCGAAGGGCGACACTTGCTTGTACAGCGTGCCCACCGTGATGCGCTCTTCATTGCTGAATACAGGGCAATTGATGGCGCCGGGGATGTGGTCGTCGGCGAACTCGGCGGGCGTGCGCACGTCGATGATTTCGTCAAAATCGGAAAGCTGTGATAGGTTCGCGGTTCTAAACAACATACGCAGTGGAGTGAAGATGTCTGAAGTGAGATTGACCGGATTGTCGCACGGTGGTGGATGCGGCTGCAAAATAGCACCAGCACTCTTGCAAGAGATATTGGGCGTAGCCAAGGAAAAACTACCGTTCCCCGACCTGATGGTGGGCACCGAGACCAGTGATGACGCGGCGGTCTATCGTTTGAACGATGAGCAGGCCATCATCGCCACCACCGACTTCTTCATGCCTATCGTGGATGATCCCTTCGACTTCGGTCGCATCGCCGCGACCAATGCCATCTCCGATATCTATGCCATGGGCGGCACGCCCATCATGGCACTCGCAATCGTTGGCATGCCTATCGACAAGCTATCTCCCGAGACCATCCGCAAGATATTGCAGGGCGGTGAAGCGGTATGCCGTGATGCGGGTATCCCCATCGCAGGCGGGCATTCCATCGACTCGCAAGAGCCGATCTATGGTCTGGTCGCACTCGGTATCGTGCATCCCAAACTGGTGAAGAAGAACAGCGCAGCGCGTGACGGTGACGTACTCATCCTCGGTAAAGGTTTGGGTGTCGGCGTGTTGGCAGCGGCGCTGAAGAAAGAGATATTGTCCGATGCGGGTTACCAGCAGCTCGTTACGACGACCACCAAGCTGAACAAAGTAGGTAGTCAGCTTGCCCCGATAGCGGGCGTGCATGCGCTCACCGATGTCACAGGCTTCGGTCTGCTCGGCCATCTGCTTGAGATATGCCGTGGCTCGGGTCTCAGTGCGCAAGTGAACTTCGATCAGGTGCCTGTGTTGTCCGAAGCATTACCGTTGGCGCAGCAAGGCATCGGCCCGGGTGCGATAGGTCGCAACCTCGCGAGCTACGGTCATGCCGTGGATTTCGCTCCGACTTTGGAAGAGTGGAAGCAACGCTTGCTGGCGGACGCGCAGACCAGCGGTGGATTGCTGGTTGCGGTCGCACCTGAAAGTGTGGAAGAAGTGTTGGCACGTTTCCGCGAGACCGGATTCACTCAAGCGGCGGTCATCGGAAGAATGCAGCAGGGCGCGCCACGGGTGAGCGTGCAGTGAGGCCGTGCGTCAATAGTTGTTCACTATCTTAGTGACGGCCTCAGCGGCAGGTTCGGGTCGGTGAAAGAAATATCCTTGGTGGATGACATTGCCGTGTCGATTGAGGAAATCCGCTTGTTCAGCAGTCTCCACCCCTTCTGCTACCACCTTCAGATGCATGTGCTTGGCAACGGCGAGGATGGTCTCGACCAGCGCAGCATCGTTGGCATCTGATGTGATGTCTTGGATAAAACTCTTATCGATCTTCAGCTCATGGATAGGTAGGCGTTTGAGATAGGACAGAGACGAATAGCCGGTACCGAAATCATCCATCGAAAAATGGATGCCCATCTCGCTCAGTTCATGCATCTTGCCGATCACTTCATTCATATTGTCGATGACCAACCCTTCGGTCACCTCCAAGGTCAGATGCATCGGGTCTGCGCCGGTGATCGCCAGAATATGCTGCACTTGACTGACGAAGTCGCGCTGCCGGAATTGGCGCGGACTGATATTGACTGCGATGCGTACCGGTAGATCGAGCAATGCTTCGCTCGTTAGTAGACGGCACACCTCGGTCAGCATCCAATTGCCGATCTCGATCACCAGATTCGACTCTTCGGCGATCGGAATGAATGCGGCCGGCGGAACGATACCCCGTTGCGGATGCTGCCAACGCACCAGTGCTTCCGCACCGACGATCTTTCCATCTGCGTTGACTTGCGTCTGCAAATACACGCGCAATTCCCCTTCTGCAATTGCCCTATGCAGCTCGCGCTCGGTATCGAAACGATGTTTGGCGATCTCATCCAGCGAGCTATCGAAGAAAGCTGTTTGGCCTGTTCCTCGCGTCTTGGCATGATGCAAAGACGTGTTGGCGCGACGCAATATATCCAGCGGCGTATCCGACTCATTCCCTGAAAATAGAACGATACCGAGGCTGGCGGTGATGTTGATGCGCTCGTTGTTCAAGGGGAAGGGGGGCACCAGAGAGGTGTGGATCTTTTCTGCGACATGCAGGGTATGGTGTGCGGCGGCGGATTTCTCAAACGCCATATCGGTCAGCAGGATGCAGAACTCATCCCCTCCGATACGCGCCAACACATCGCCTTCGCGCAGTTGCAGTTGCAGACGCTTGCTCACCGCGTTGAGCAGCGCATCGCCCATCACTTGTCCGCCTGCGTCATTGACGTTCTTGAAGCGGTCGATATTCAACAAGATGAGTGCGCTGTGGTGCCCGATGCGGCGCGTGGTCGCCAATGTTTGCGTCATGCGCTCCAACAACAGTGCGCGATTGGGCAAGCCGGTCAATGTGTCATAAAAAGCCAACTGATGGATCTCGGCTTCGGTCTGGATCTTCTCGGTGATGTCTTCTTCGACAGCGACATAGTGAGTGATCGTGCCATCAGGCTGTCGGATGGGGCCGATGATCATGTGTTCGATATATTCGCTACCATCTTTGCGTTTGTTGTAAAGGCGGCCTTCCCATGATTTACCGCTTTTCAGGTTTCCCCACATCTCATCATAAGTGCTGCGTGGTGTCTTGCCGGAATGCAATATGCGCGGGTTCTTGCCGATCACCTCTTCGTGGCTGTATCCGGTGTTGCGCATGAAGGCCTCATTCACGTATTCGATCTCGGCTTCGAGGTTGGTGATGATGATGCTCTCCGGACTCTGTTCCACCGCCAACGAGAGCTTGCGTAACTGGTCTTCGGCGATCTTTCGCGCGGTGATGTCCTCTCCCGAACTGAGTGTACCGACGATGTTGCCGATGTTGTTCTTGAGAAAACCGTTATGCCAAGAGATCATGCGCCGACTACCGTCGTGGCAGAGGATCTGATTCTCGAAACGTTCGGCGACTTCTATCCTGCCGGTCACGAGTCGCATGAACACCGGATAGACCAACTCCATCCCTTCGGGTTGCGGTAGGCAGGTCTTGAACCAGTTCTTGCCGAGCAGGTCGGTTTCGCGATAACCGAGCAATTCGCAGCCATAGCGGTTGATCATAGTGATGCGGCCATCGTCGTCGAGCGCGACCATGATG
>JAVBYP010000240.1 GCA_030823965.1 Sideroxydans sp. | reverse complement strand
AATATTCAGCCTTGACACTTTTTGATTTATATCAAATCCCGCAACAGGGATATTCCCTAGTATTCGACCAAGTGTTGTTATGCCATCCCGACAGTTTTAGTGGGGTATGTGAGGCGTGGAACTAGTTTTGGCTTTACTTGTCGGCGTCGCACTGCGACAATTTGCCGCGCTTTAGAAATAGGTAGTAAAAGGGTGTGCCACGCATTCCAGTTCATTGGTGTGTTGGGCGCATTGGTTTTTTAACTTGCTCTGGGGAGGAGATTACTGTGGCAGCTACTCAAGCGACACCAGTAAAGTACGACATGGAGGTAGTGCGTTGGTTTACCATCGCCGCCGCCATTTATGCAGTTGTGGGCACGTTGGTCGGTGTGTATGTGGCATCCGAATTGGCGTGGCCGTTCTTAAACTTTGACCTTGAATGGATCACATTCGGTCGTTTGCGTCCATTACACACCAACGCTGTGATCTTTGCGTTCGGTGGTTGCGCGCTGATGGCAACAGGTTTTTACATCGTTCAACGTACTGGCTCGACTGCTCTGTGGAGCAACAAGCTGGCATGGGCGACGTTCATTGGTTGGAATCTGATCATTGTATCCGCAGTGATCACTCTGCCCCTGGGCTGGACCTCTGGTAAGGAATACGCTGAATTGGAATGGCCTATCGATATCGCGATCGCGGTCGTTTGGTTGATGTACGGATTCAACTACATCATGACCATCGGCATCCGCAAGACTTCGCATATCTATGTGTCTAACTGGTTCACTATGGGCATGATCGTGATGATCACGTATCTGCACGTTGTGAACAGCATGGCGATCCCTGTCAGCATGACTAACTCCTTCTCCATCTACTCTGGCGTTCAAGACGCTATGATCCAATGGTGGTGGGGTCACAATGCGGTGGGTTTCTACTTGACTGGCGGCTTCTTGGCCATCATGTACTACTTCGTTCCTAAGCAAGCTGGCAAGCCAGTGTTCTCGTATCGTTTGTCTGTGTTGCACTTCTGGGCACTGTCTTTCGGTTACGTTTGGTTGGGCGCGCACCACTTGCAATACACAGCATTGCCTGACTGGACTGGATCCCTTGGCGCCGCAGTATCTCTGGCGATGATCATCCCATCTTGGGGTGGCGCGATGAACGGTATGATGACTTTGTCCGGCGCATGGGACAAATTGCGTACTGACTACATCTTGCGCTTCTTGGTTGTGGCTTTGGCGTTCTACGCGATGTCCACCTTCGAAGGTCCAGTGATGTCCATCAAGACTGTGAACGCACTGTCTCACTATACTGACTGGACGGTTGGTCACGTTCACTCTGGCGCGTTGGGCTGGATGGCGATGGTTGCCTACGGCGCGATGTACCACATGGTTAAAAAGCTGTGGGGCGTAGAGAAGATGTACTCTGAAGGTCTGGTTAACGTCCACTTCTGGTTGGCGACTATCGGTACCGTAATCTATGTCGTAGCGATGTGGGTCTCTGGAATCATGCAGGGTCTGATGTGGCGCGACTATGACGAGTACGGCACGCTGACCTATACCTTCGTTGAATCAGTTTCCGCTATGCATCCGTACTACGCGATGCGTGCTATCGGCGGTCTGATCTTCAACATCGGTACCTGGATCGCTCTCTACAACATCGTGATGACTGTGCGCACAGCAAGTGCGGCGCGCAGTGCTAACGCTGTTCCAGCTAACGCATAAGGAGTGAAAAATGTCTGATCACGACACACTGTACTCGACAAAATTTCAGGACAAGATCGAACGTAGCACGCTCCTGATGTTTGTCATGACCGCGATCGCTGTGGCGATTGGCGGTATCGTGGAAATCGTTCCGTTGTTCTATCTGCCTAACACGGCGATGTGCCAGAACGATCCAACTTGTAACAACACGCAACACAAAGATGCCAATGGCAATGTGATCCCGATGGACAAGATCATCTGGAATCCTGAGACTTCAGCACACAAGACGCTGAATGACTGGGTCCCTGGTGATGGCGTGCGTCCTTACAAGCCTTTGGAGTTGGCTGGTCGTAACGTCTACATCCGTGAAGGCTGCTTTTTGTGCCACTCTCAGATGATTCGTCCATTCCGTGATGAGAAGGATCGTTATGGTCATTACTCCATCGCTGAAGAGTCGATGTACGACCACACGTACCAATGGGGTTCCAAGCGTACAGGCCCAGACTTGGCTCGCTTGGGTGGAAAGTATTCGGATGAATGGCATCGCCGTCATCTGAACTATCCGCGTGATGTTGTTCCTGAATCTGTCATGCCGAACTACTTCTGGTTGGAAGGTAAGTCTGTCGATGTGGCAGAGACCGTTCAAACCATGAAGGTTCTGACAATCATGCCATTCAACCCAGTGCCTAAGACTATCTACACCGACGAAGTCATCGCTGGTGCGTCGGCCGAGTTGGAAGGTAAGACTGACATGGATGCGCTGATCGCCTACCTGCAAAGCATGGGCAATCACGTCAAGTTCGAGGAAGGTGTGAACTACCGTGACTAAACTGTTGGAATACTTTGGCATGGACACGCAAGCCATGACCACGAACGACTGGCTGGGAGTCTTCTTCCTGCTGGTGGCTGCGGTCGGCATGGTGGCGACCTATGTCATGGTGTTCCGGCCGTCCAACAAGGAACGTTTCGAATCCCAGGCCGCGATGGCGCTGGATGACGAAGACCCTATCAAATCGGGAGAAAAAAGATGAGTGATAAACATAATGCAGGTGACGTGCCAACCACTGGCCACGTTTGGGATGATGATTTGGGTGACTACATCAACCAACCGCCTAAGTGGTGGATGCTAGGTTTGACAGCTAGTGCGATCTGGTGTGTAGTTTATTGGATTTACTACCCAGCATTTCCAATCTCTAACACAGGTTACTTCACCCCTGGTATTGGTGGATGGACTGCGATCAAAGAGATGGAAGCGGACAAGAGTGTCGTGGATGAAGTGCGCGGCAAGTATGAAGCCAAGCTCAAAGACATGACGCCAGCAGCCATTTTGGCTGATAGCGAATTGACAGAGTACGTCACTCGTTCAGGCAAGGTTTTGTTCGGTGACAACTGTGCGGCATGTCACGGTCAGAACGGTGTCGGGACGCACGACAAACAAGGTCTGTTCGCACCGATCCTGAATGACGATGATTGGCTGTTCGGCGGCAAGATCGACGACATCCACACCACTATCGTAGGCGGTCGCCAAGGCATGATGATGGCGCATAAGGATATGTTGTCAGAGGCTGAAATCGACACATTGGCTAATGCTGTTGCATCAGGTAAGCCTACTTCCACTCCATTGTTTGCGGAAAAAGGTTGTACCGCGTGTCACGGTGAAGATGGCAAGGGCATGCAAGCAATGGGCTCTGCTAATCTGACTGACAGCGTATGGCGTTTTGACAGCTCTGTCGAAGGCATCAAGTACACCATCAAGAATGGTGTCAATGCAGGCACACCTGAGACTCGCGTGGCAGTGATGCCAGCATTCCAAGGTGCTAAGTTGTCAGATGCAGAGATCAAGAAGCTGGCTGTCTATGTGTACAAGTTCGGCGGCGGTCAGGCTGACGCTCCGGCAGCTCAGTAAGATGTAAAAGTCTGCACGGGGCGATCCCGTGCAGGTCCTTAGAATCTGAACAAGGAGTGTAATGATGAATTCCATCAATAATGATGCTGTGTTGTGGGGGGTGATTATTAGCGTTGCTATATCCTTCATTGTTCCGGTGTGGCTGATCTACAAGGCAATTAGTAATGCTAAGAAAGCTGAAGCTGAAAAAGCAGGAAAGTAAGAATTAGCATTTGAAAAAGGAGGAGAGTTCGCTCTCCTCCTTTTTCATTCTGTGCAAAATATCACTGAAGCGGTTTTATTCAAGCAGTAGAATCGTTCCGATGTTGTTTTGAAGTCCAACGAGAGGTTGGATAAACCCCTTCCATTTAGGAGTGCGAGTGTGAGCCAAGAAGTTGATAAGTCAGCACCAGCCAAGAAAGAAGTTGGCGAAGTTACTACGATCTACAATGAATTCGAAACGTGGACGTGGACGGTCAACATGGGCGACAAGACCATCCATGCAAAGCGGATGCCTGGATTCTTCCGTACCTTCAAAGATCGTGCTCAGCTTGCATTGTGGTTGCCATTCTTCTTCTTGCCCTATTTGCGCTGGAATGACAAGCAAGCGATCTTGTTCGACATCGATCATCGCCAATTCCATTTTTTTAGTTTGACTGTTCTGCCGCAAGATATCTGGATGTTGTCTCTGCTTCTGCTGGTGGCAGCGATGACCTTGTTTGCCGTGACTTCGGTGGCTTCACGTGTGTGGTGCGGCTATTTCTGTTTCCAAACCGCGTGGACAGACTGGTTCACATGGTTGGAAGAGAAATTCGAAGGCAACCCAACAGCGCGACGCAAATTGGAGGTAGCCCCTTGGGATCTTGATAAGATCAAGAAGAAAAGCCTCAAGCATCTTTCTTGGGCTCTACTAGCACTGTTCACTGGAATCAGCTTCTCGATCTGGTTCGTCGATGCATTCGATTACTGGAACAAACTTATCCACTTCCAACTCCCAACGGTGGGTTGGGTGACATTGTCTGCTTTCTTTGCGGGCACCTATATTCTTGCCGGACTCTTGCGCGAACAGACCTGCATCTGGCTGTGCCCGTACGCGCGCATCCAAGCGGTGATGAATGACTCGCAGACTATTCTGCCCACCTACGATTACACCCGTGGAGAGCCGCGTGGCAAGATCCGTCGTGGTGGTGAAGTGGTCGCCCCACAGGGCGATTGCATCGATTGCTTCCAATGCGTGCAAGTTTGCCCAACGGGTGTAGACATCCGTAACGGTCAGCAACTTGGCTGTATCACTTGCGGTCTGTGTATCGATGCATGCGATTCCATCATGGATAAGATCGATAAGCCACGCGGCTTGATTCGTTATGCGTCTTTGGATGAATTGTCCGGCAAGCCTGCGAAGAAGATGTATCAACATCCTCGTACGCTGGTGTACATCGGCATCATCCTTTTGGCATTGGGCGGCATAGTATGGGGGCTGACTCATCTTGGTTCGATGACCTTAAAAGTGATACATGAACGTCAGCCGCTATACGTGAGTATGAGTGATGGCTCCATCCAGAATAAATACGACTTCAAGTTGCTGAACAAGACTAGTAAGGATTTCAAGGTCAAAGTGACAGCTGAGGGTGGCATCAAGGATCAAGTCATCATTGGTGCGGAGCATCAACCTTTGATACACCATGGCCGCGGTACATCGTTCACCATCTTCGTCAAAGCGCCAGGAATTTATGCGAACAAGGATGCGACGCCAATTCAGTTCAGGGTCGAGAGTGTTGAAGATCCGATGGTGTTCGCTGAATATACGAGCCAGTTCTATGCTCCTAAGAAATAAGGTGGAAATAAGATGATCTCGCAAGACCAAAAATCCGGACTCCGAAACCCGTGGATGTTGAGCTTGATCGGTTTGATCCTGCTTGTGCTTGCGGTGAATGCCACTTTTATCTGGTTCGCTACACATAACAAGTCTATGTTGGTAGATCGTGAATACAAAACGAAGGATCGGAAAACCAACACGCAGATTTTGAGTGAGTTGGGAAATCAGCAAGCGCTGGCTTGGCAAACCACCATCAACAAACCAAAAGCACTCGTGTTGAATCAACCGACGATGTACGAGATCAGTGTGGTAGATAAAGCCGGTAAGCCTGTGAGTGGTGAGATGGAAGTCGAAGCCTACCGCGCTGCAGATGCGAGCAAGGATTTCACTACCGCCTTCAAGGAGGTGGCGACTGGAACCTATCAAGGTTATGTCACC
The DNA here is from genome assembly GCA_030823965.1 of Sideroxydans sp. GTDB lineage: Bacteria > Pseudomonadota > Gammaproteobacteria > Burkholderiales > Gallionellaceae > Sideroxyarcus. The sequence goes on along the minus strand of JAVBYP010000240.1, from coordinate 1,929 downwards.
TTCCCTTTGAAAGGATATTGGGAGTTGCACATTCACTTGAAGCGCGGCAACGAAGAATTCACTGTGAACACGGATCGCTTCAAAGTCGCAGAAGCCTCTTAACTGGTAGCGTGTATCAATGACGCAAGCCAGCCATCACGCCTTGCATGACTGTTTTCACTGTGGGTTGCCAATTCCCGCAGATGTCCATTTCAAATCAGAGCTAGAGCAACGTGAACGCGAGTTCTGTTGCTTTGGTTGCCAATCTGTTTGCAACGCCATCTACGAATCAGGTCTGCAAGGCTACTACCAGCGCACACCAGAAGGCGTGCTACTAGGGCCGCCCCCCGAACCTCCTAAAGATATCGAGATCTACGATTTCGACGAAGTGCAGCAGGAATTCACCACCTGCTCAGGTGATGTGCGTGACATCCATCTGTTGGTCGAAGGCATTCATTGCGCTGCATGTGTGTGGCTCATTGAGCGAGGTTTGAATCGAGCGCCAGGTGTGCAAGCCGCCGAAGTGAATCTGGCAGGTAAACGCCTGCATCTGCGTTGGGATAATAGTAAGAGCAAGCTGTCTGACTTGATTCGGGCGCTTGCGCGTATCGGCTATTCAGCCGTCCCCTATGATCCCGAAAGCGCCGAGGGATCCATCAAAAAGACCAACCGCGCCATGTTGTTCCGCCTGTTCTTTGCAGGATTCGCCGCGATGAACATGATGTGGATCGCCATCGCTTTGTATAGCGGCGCGAACCAAGATGAGTTCCGCAGCTTCTTCCATTGGATGGGCTTGCTGTTGGCGACACCGACATTGCTCTATTCGGGCTACCCATTCTTCCGTGGTGCGATTGGCGGTCTACGCGCTGGCCATCTGACCATGGATATGCCCATCGCCGTCGGCTTGAGCGTCACCTACGCCTATTCGCTCTACGTCACCTTGACCAACAATCAGCATGGTGAAGTGTATTTCGACACAGTGACCAACCTGACCTTCATCATCCTCATCGGACGTTACTTAGAAGGGATGTTCCGCCATCAGGCGGTGTCCGCGACCAAGCGCCTGATGGAGTTGCAACCGAGGGTCGCCTTGGTGATGCGTGATGGCATAGAGCAGATGACACCGATACGTGGTGTGAAGTTGGGGGATCAAGTTCTCATCAAGCCAGGCTACACTGTGCCGGTCGACGGAGTCGTACTAGAAGGTCACAGTGCGGTGGATGAATCGATGCTGAGCGGCGAATCGTTGCCGGTGACAAAAGATGTCGGCGCATCAGTCTCGGCGGGTACGGTGAATACCAGCGGTGCTTTGTTGGTCGAGGTTAGGACGCAGGTGCAAGACACCACACTGTCGAAGATCATCAAGCTGGTGGAAGAGGCGCAATCTTCAAAAGCTCCCATCCAACGCCTTGCCGACACTATCGTGCCATGGTTCGTATTGGTTACGATGATCTGCGCGGTGACGACCTTCTTCATTTGGAACACACACGATTTTGAGATCGCGCTGATGGCGGCCACCTCTGTGCTCATCATCACCTGCCCTTGCGCGCTAGGCATGGCGACACCGATGTCTATCGCTGTCGCATCAGGATTGGGTGCCAAGCATGGCATCTTGGTCAAGAACGGCCTAGTGTTGGAGACCTTATCTAAAGTCACCCACTTCGTGTTCGATAAGACCGGCACACTCACCCAAGGCATGATGAGCGTCGCGCAAGTGAAGGTTGCCGCAGATGTGAATCTCGACGAGGTAATGCGCCATTCCGCTGCCGCAGAACGCCTGAGCGAACACGGTGTGGCACGTGCCATCACGCGTTACGCAGAAGAGCAGCAATTTCTTTATCGCGATGTGGAAGTGAAGGATTTCCACGCCACAGCAGGTCTGGGTATCGAGGCGCAGGTGAGCGGGACTCGCATCTTATTGGGCAGTGCGAATTGGCTGATGCAATGTGG
>JAVBYP010000105.1 GCA_030823965.1 Sideroxydans sp. | reverse complement strand
ACCACAGGATCTCTTCCTGTACTTCAGCTAGGCGCTCAAAACCGATCTCTACCGCCAAATCTCCACGTGCCACCATCACGCCGACGGGTGGTCGGCGCAGACTAGCCAACAGGATCATGGGCAGATTATCAAATGCTTGGGCAGTCTCGATCTTGAGCACCACACCCAGTTGGGAATCGCTTAACTCGTCAAGTTGCTTGTGCAAAGCAAACACGTCTTGTGGTGTTCTGACAAAGGACAATCCCACCATATCGATGTGCGGTGCCAGCGTGGTCAGGTTCTCGATGTCGGCCGGGGTCAGCGCAGGGATATCTAGATCGGTCAGCGGTAGATTGATCCCTTTACCCGATCCCAACTTGCTTCCATTCGGGGCAGCTTGAGTGATGTCAACAACGATCCTGTCGGCGGCGCAAGTACGCATAAGGCCGCCGATCTTTCCGTCATCGAACCAGATGGGTTGCCCTGGTTTGGCGGCATTGAAAACTTCGCTCAGTGTGCAGGGGATGGTCGCTGCATGTTTCAGCTTGTCGTTCTTGTCGCGCCGTGCCGACATCCCAGGTTGTGAGTCGCGGGTCAGGACCAACTCGTCGCCGACTTGTAACACGATCGGTTGAAACACCTCGGGCAAGGGTGAGACTTTGCTTTGCTGCAGTTCCTCACCTTTGCGCACCAGCACACAACGAGCACCTTCCTTGATATAGGTGTGTTGTTCGCAGTAGGCCAGCCATGAGTTACCGAAACGCTTGCTCAAGGTCAGGGTTCTAGTCGAGCCGCGTGTATCGTCAATGACCAAAGTATCCTTCTCGCGCGCATCGGCTAACAACTGAGCGCTGACAGGCAAACTGGCGACTACAACGGTAGTGGGCGCTTCCTGATTATCAGACGGAGTGACCCATACTTTGCTTGGGTCAATGATGCGGCCGAAAAAGTCACGTTTGACTTTGATCTCAACCAGTTTTCCCGCGGCCTTGATCTCGCCGGTGCGCAATTTTGGTCCGGACAGATCGGCATATATCTTACATTTGCGCCCCAGTTTCTTTTCGGCGCTGCGCAGATGTCCGATCATTGCCATCCATGCTGAGGCGTCGTCATGCGCGCAATTGATACGCATGATGTTCATTCCGGCCTTTAACAGGTCTCGCACCAATTTTGGATCTACAGCGGCTTCGCTGGGCATGGTCACCATGATGCGAGTCCCGTGTTTTTCTACAGCGGTGCCCAGTAACCGGGTCGCATGCTCGTTGAGATACATCTCTCCGGTGTTGATATCCACGGCGGGGTCGAACTCGCGCGATACGCGCTGCAATCCCGCCAGTGCACAGGCGGCATCTAGTACCGCATCGATGCTACTTAAAGCATGAGCTTCGGATCTGCCCAATCTGCTCAACCCCAGCAATCCAAGGTCATGTTGCAGCTTACGAATGTCACTTTGCCTCAGCGCTAGGTAGTGCAACAAATTACGTGCACTAGCCTGATAGTTTGGCGGGATGTGCTCCACCTCGTTCTCGAAATCACGCTCGAAAGATTCAGCTGAAACACGAAGATGTTTCAACTGTGGAACGACGTGCTCGGCGATGTAACTTTTTTTGAGTGATTTGCGGTGCATGAGGATGGCGGTCCGTTACTTGATACGGAGTTAGAGCTTATCGTTCTTTAGAAAGGTAATCCAATACGGTTACAGCAACATGACAGCCCCGAGATGTGAACGCCAATAGCTTCCGCTGGCGCTGTCAATAAAATTTCAATAAAGATTCATGAATCCTTCTTATTCGCACGTCACGATGCGCCGCATGAATACACCAAACGAAAACTTCCAAACGTCAGCGCCACTCAACATCGCGCTGATCACTGAAACTTATCTGCCCGAGGTGAATGGCGTCGCAGTCACCGTCGCGCGCATGGTCGAAGGCATGCTCAAGCGCGGCAATCGTATCCACATGATCCGTCCTCGCCAGGGCAAGAATGACGTATGCGGTGAGCAGATCAATTACCGCGAGACCTTGGTGGCAGGTATGGCGATACCAGGCTACTCGGCACTGCGCATCGGTTTTCCTGCAAAAGGCCTACTGGTAAAGATGTGGTCCAAGCAACGCCCCGACATCGTGCATATCGCAACCGAAGGCCCACTCGGTTGGTCGGCTTTGGCTGCTGCACGCAAGCTGGAGATTCCAGTGAGCACGGACTTCCACACCAACTTCCATTGCTACGCCAAGCACTACCGCATCGGTCTGTTCACCAAGCCGATGGCGGCTTATCTGAGAAGTTTCCATAACAAGGCGAGCTGCACCATCGTGCCGACCGACTCATTGCAAAGACAGCTTGAGCGCGATGGCTACCAGAACGTGATCGTCGTCTCGCGCGGTGTCGATGGTGAGTTGTTCCATCCTGACAAGCGTAGTGAGCGTTTGCGCGAGAGCTGGGGCGCGGATGAAGAGACGCCCGTCGTGATGTTGGTGAGCCGCCTAGCGCCCGAGAAGAACCTGAATGTCGTCATCCAAGCCTTCGAACAGATGCGCAAGGTACACCCGCTTGCGCGACTCGTGATGGTGGGCGATGGCCCGGCACGTGCCGAACTGCAAGCACACAATCCGCATGTCATCTTTGCGGGCATGCAGACGGGCGAAGCGTTGGCACAACACTACGCCTCAGGCGATATCTTCCTCTACCCCAGTCTGACCGAGACCTACGGCAACGTTACCGTCGAATCGATGGCGAGTGGGCTGGCGACGGTGGCATTCGACTACGCGGCTGCACGCCAACACATCCGTCACGACCTGAATGGTCTGCTCGTGCCGTATGAAGATACTGAGGCGTTCATTGCGCAATCCAAAGCGATCATCTCTGACATGGCGCGCGTACAACGTCTGCGCCATGCGGCACGCCACACGATGGAGTCGCAGACTTGGGAACGCATCATGGGTGACTTGGAATCAGTGTTGAACGACACGATACGCGTTCAAGGAGTGAGAAATGAACAACCTGAACTCTCCGCTGCAACAGATTAACCGTTGGGATGTAGAGCTCTGCGTATTCTGCAATAAGCAGAGCCGCTTCCTGTCGGTGCGTAGAGTGTTCCGCTCGGCTAGCCGTTTGGGCGATGGTGTGTTCTGGTACACCTTGATGGTCGCATTGCTGTTGAGTTATCAGATGGCGGCCGTACCAGCCGTGGTGCACATGCTTGCGGTCGGACTGCTCAGTACCGTCATCTACAAACTCATCAAGGGCAAGACACTGCGTCCGCGTCCTTACAACGTCTATCCCGCTATCGTGTGCGTGGGCAAGGCCCTCGATCAGTTCAGCTTTCCCTCTGGCCACACCATGCATGCGGTCTCGTTCAGCATCGTCGTGCTCGCCTATTTCCCCGCGCTGTTCTGGTTGGTCGTACCGTTCGCCACTTTAGTCGCTTTATCTCGCCCCATACTTGGGCTTCACTATCCCAGTGATGTCATCGCCGGCGCTGCGTTGGGTGCTGCCCTCGCCTTTGGTTCACTCGCACTCTAATTTGTAGGCTAGTGGTGAGGTTCTTCGCGTAGGCTGGCGGTGAGCAAAGCGAACCCCAGCAGATAACGTCGTAAATATATGCTGGGGTTCGTACCTCACCACCAGCCTACGTTCGCGCATCTCAACACCAACTCAAATTTAATTTGGCGCTAAGGAACGCTGAACACATCCAGCGGCAAGGGGATGCGGTGGCGCAATTGTGAGGGGGTCATCAGTTCGATGCGTTGACGCAACGCGGGATCGTCTGCCTGCGGATCTGGGTTCCAAAGCGGGAGTTCCCCTAACAAGATGCGGTCGATGTGCGCTAGTCGCGCGCCGGTCTCACTCAGGTAGTAATTGAAGCGACGTTGCATCCTCACGTCGAGGCGACTCGCTGCGTAGTAACACAGATGCGACAAACGGCTGCTACGCAGCAGACTCTCCGCGCCAGCGAGAACATCGACGCCGCGTAGCGCCAAGCTGTGCGGACAATCGAAGTGGGTGGACACGTAGTCAGCCAATGCTGCGCGATGCGTGCGCATCAAATCGGCCGGTTGGGCGAACAGTTGCGGACGGATGTGCATGTCCATCGCCCATTCGCAGGCTGCATGAGTCAGCAGTGGTACGTTGCCCCACATCTTCTCGTGTGCCGGGACGAAGTGGTTGTGTGCGATGACATCCACCAGCAAGTGGCTGGCGAAGCCTAAAGACAGCGCGTATTCCGCGTCGCTTTGGGCATCATCTAATAGCTTGCGCGCACGTTGCCATTGGTGGGTGGTGGAGAACGGTTCGCCCCAAGGACGTTGGCTCAGTATCGCCAGATCCGGCAGGCAGGCACCTGCCAATACCAATTGCGGGAAATTCTTGATGGCGCGGCGATAGCGAGGATCAGTGAGCGGCACGGCCCATAACAACATCTGAGCGAAATACACATGGGTATATAGCCCCCATGCATTCGCATCCGCACTCCACAGTAGGAGGGGTATGAGCCAGCGCCAATGAGATATGAGCTTTCGCATGCCGCGCAGTGTCGTGATGCTGTGCGAAACATTGATGACATTTTGATGATTTATTGATGACAGTGGAGCTATTCGATGTGATACTAAAATTCTCCTGACCGTCATCAAGTTGTAACAATTCTTCCCTACAGTGCTGTCCACTGGCCGAGTGCTGGTAATAACGCACCCTAATCAAATTGGAGAATCATATGAAAAAAGTTGCAAGTATCCTTGGCGGACTCGGCATCACCGCGATGTTGCTTTCGTCTAGCGTAGCGGTAGCTGCCGATATCACCGGCGCAGGCGCGACCTTCCCTTATCCTGTCTATTCCAAGTGGGCTGATGCCTACAAGACACAGACTGGTATCGGCATGAACTATCAATCCATCGGTTCCGGTGGTGGTATCAAGCAGATCAAAGCCAAGACGGTCGATTTTGGTGCAACTGATGGCCCGTTGAAGATCGAAGATCTGGATTTCAACGGTCTGACTCAATTCCCAACCGTGATCGGTGGTGTGGTTCCCGTTCTGAACGTGGAAGGTGTTGCTTCCGGTCAGCTGAAGTTGACAGCCGAGACATTGGCAGCCATCTTCATGGGTGAGATCACCAAGTGGAACGATCCTAAGCTGGCTGTAGAAAACAAAGGTATTGCGCTACCTGATGCGACTATCACCGTGGTTCACCGTTCGGATGGCTCTGGCACGACAGCGATCTTCACTGACTACCTGTCCAAAGTGAGCATCAACTGGAAGCGTAACGTGGGTAGCGGCGGTTCTGTAGCATGGCCAGTTGGTACAGGCGGCAAGGGTAACGAAGGCGTGGCAGCTTATGTGCAACGCATCAAGAACTCCATCGGTTATGTTGAATACGCCTACGCACTGCAAAACAACATTCCTTACGCTCTGATGAAGAATATGGATGGTCAGTTCGTCAAACCTGAAGCAGACAACTTCAAAGCGGCTGCGGCTAGCGCGAAGTGGGATGCCGACAAAGGTTTCTACATGATGTTGACCAACCAGCCTGGCAAAGACAGCTGGCCTATCACAGGTGCGACCTTCATCTTGATGCACAAGAGCCAAGAGAAAGCGGACGTTGCACTTTCTACATTGAAGTTCTTTGACTTCGCTTACTCACCAGCAGGCGACAAGATGGCAAATGATCTTCACTACGTGCCGTTGCCAGCTAACGTCACCAAGATGATCCGCGATGCTTGGAAGGCAAAGATCAAATCTGAAGATGGTAAAGCGATCTGGAAGTAATAGTTAGTAGTTGGTCTTGAATCAAACTGAGGGAGCCTGATGGCTCCCTCAGTCATTTAAGAGCTGGATTTTGTAAGAGTTGCATTTTGACGGGCGTGACACTGCAATATGTTTAGGCATTGGCGATGTGAAAGTAGTTGACTTACCTGGTGATATACAAGGCCTCAAGGGCTAGCTTTGTTGCTCCGTCGGCGTACGATGCTTCAGTAGAGATGTCTAATTTACTGAAGCAGTGTCTATGGAGGGATCATGAAAAACAATAAACGATTTAGCCTACTAATTCTCTCGGCATCCTGCATGTTTGGTGGGGGTGCGATGGCGCAAGATGTGTCGAGCATCACACCTGATGATGGGGTGAAGTTCGCCTATGGTGGAGATGCATATTTGGCGCTTCAAAATTGGTCTAACGTGGGTATGGCTGACGATTCAAAGATGGGTTTTGGATTCGGCGGAAGTGTCGGGCTGGGCGCTCAGGTCGATGATATGAAGATTCTGGTCGGCCCACATCTTGGATATAGTCGCTGGTCTGCCGATTATTCGAACAAGCCCTACAGTGCAACGGACAGTGTCTATGTCGAGATGGCTGATACAGGATTGCAGTTCACTGCGATCTTTGACGATATCGTGATGGCGTTGGTTAAAGGCGAATCGACGATCTCGCATGCCTATGTGATAAACGGCGTAGATTACAAATACTCGGTTGATGGAAAGAGCTATCCTTATTCGATGGTCTCGATAGGTTTCAAGATGGATATGTTCCTATTCAGCATCGGCTCGGTATCTTACGATGGATTGAGTGCGGCGAATCGAACTGACTTCAGGCTCGGATTGATGTTTTGAGTACCGAACCCACGCTCGGGTAGCGTAGCGTCACCTTCAATTCCTGCTTCATGCGCAGATTGGTCAGTCTGCGCGATTCGTTCATGAACGACCACAACATGGGTGACACGGCGCGTTGCGCTTCTGCGCGCGACAGACGGGGTGGGCGCGGTAGATGGTAGGTGTCTGCGACCACATCGAAGTAGTCCCCCATCTTCATCTCGTCATCATCCACCGTGTGATACACGCGGTTGGGCTTGGCGTAGCGCAATGCTGCGATGACGATGCGTGCCAGATCGTCGGCATGGATGTGGTTGCTGTAGCCATCTTCACTCGCCACGATGGCGGGGGTGCCGGCTTTGATCCTATCAACAGGCAGTCTGTCTTCCGCGATGATCCCTGGCGCACGCAAGATGTTCGCATTCACATGATTGCGCTTTGCCCATTTACGTATCTGTCGCTCCGCACTCACGCGCAGTCGTGCGCGGTCAGACTGTGGGTTCACCGGACGCGTCTCGCTGACGAGGTCTCCGCCACAATCACCGTACACCCCGCTGGTGCTGATGTAGATGAGTCGTGCCGGCAATAGGCGAGTGGAAAGAGCCGAGAGCAAGTTGCGTGTGCGCGTGTCGACGCGGCCTTGACGTTCGGGTGGTGCGAAGTGCAGAACGACATCGGCCAACCCTGCGACCTTGGCGAGACTATGTCTGTCATCCAGATCGCCGACGATGGGCGTGACACCCTGCTTTCTCAAGCCATCCGCCTTGGCAGGATCCCGCACCAATGCATATAGGTGGTAGCGACCTTGCAAAAGCGGGAGGGTGCGCAGCGCGATGTCCCCACAGCCTATGATGAGTAGATTAGTCATAGTGCGATTATGCGTTAAAATCGCGCCCCTCCAAATCGAGATGACCGCCATGAGCTTCAAGACCACCATCCAACCGAGCAATCACAGCTTCCCCATTGCGGCCGACGAGACCATCCTCGAAGCCGCGCTTGAGCACGGCTATGTGATGCCCTACAGCTGCCGCAATGGCGCGTGTGGCGTATGCAAAGGCAAAGTGTTGGAAGGTAAGGTCGACTACGGTGATGCGCAGGCTTACACCTTGTCAGAAGCGGACAAAGCAGCAGGTCTTGCCTTGTTCTGTTGTGCCAAGCCCTTGAGCGATCTGGTCATCGAAAGTCATGAAGTGAGTCG
>JAVBYP010000189.1 GCA_030823965.1 Sideroxydans sp. | reverse complement strand
GTTAGAGTGATTTTAGTTAGCTAAAGAATTTTAGAATTAATTTAGACGGGGAATCTTAAAATGAGTCAAGGAAAGATTGTTCAGTGTATCGGCGCGGTGGTTGACATCGAGTTTCCGCGCGACAAAATGCCAAAGGTCTACGAAGCGTTGACATTGGCAGACGCAGGTAACTCCACAGCTGAACCAGGCTTGACCTTCGAGGTCGAGCAACAACTGGGTGACGGCGTGGTTCGTACCATCGCTATGGGCTCGTCTGACGGTCTCCGTCGCGGTATGGCAGTCAATGCAACCGGCCAAGCGATCCAAGTTCCAGTTGGAACAGGTACTTTGGGCCGCATCATGGACGTGTTGGGTCGCCCGATCGATGAAGCAGGTGACATCAAGTGCACCGAGCGTCGCTCGATCCATCAAGCTGCTCCTAAGTTCGATGAGCTGTCTCCTTCAGTTGACTTGCTCGAAACCGGCATCAAAGTGATCGACTTGGTTTGCCCATTCGCTAAGGGCGGTAAAGTGGGTCTGTTCGGTGGCGCGGGTGTGGGTAAGACCGTGAACATGCTGGAGCTGATCAACAACATCGCTAAGCAACACGCAGGTCTGTCCGTATTCGCAGGTGTGGGTGAGCGTACTCGTGAGGGTAACGACTTCTACCACGAAATGACTGACGCAGGCGTCATCGACACTGAAGACTACACCAAGTCCAAAGTCGCGATGGTGTTCGGTCAGATGAACGAGCCGCCTGGAAACCGTTTGCGCGTTGCGCTGTCTGGTTTGACCATGGCTGAGAAATTCCGTGACGAAGGCCGCGACATCCTGTTCTTCGTGGACAACATCTACCGCTACACATTGGCAGGTACCGAAGTTTCCGCGTTGTTGGGTCGTATGCCTTCCGCTGTGGGTTACCAACCGACACTGGCTGAAGAAATGGGCCGCTTGCAAGAGCGTATCACTTCGACCAAGGTAGGTTCGATCACTTCCATCCAAGCTGTGTACGTTCCAGCGGATGACTTGACCGACCCATCTCCAGCGACTACCTTCTTGCACCTTGACTCCACCGTCGTGTTGTCGCGTGACATCGCTTCTCTGGGTATCTACCCAGCGGTCGATCCACTGGACTCCACTTCTCGCCAACTCGACCCATTAGTCGTAGGCGAAGAGCACTACACAGTGGCACGTCGCGTTCAGCAAACACTGCAACGCTACAAAGAATTGCGCGACATCATCGCGATTCTGGGTATGGACGAGTTGGCACCAGAAGACAAATTGGCTGTTGCCCGTGCACGTAAGATCCAGCGTTTCTTGTCGCAACCGTTCCACGTTGCGGAACAGTTCACTGGCGCACCAGGCAAATACGTCACGCTGAAAGAGACCATCAAGGGCTTCAAGGCGATCGTTGACGGTGAGTATGATCACCTGCCAGAACAAGCGTTCTACATGGTCGGCGGCATCGAAGAAGCAGTCGAAAAAGCCAAGACCCTGCAATAATAATCGGGAGCAACCATGGCAATGACCGTACATGTAGACGTGGTGAGCGCAGAAGAGCAGATCTTCTCCGGCTTGGCCGAGTTCGTCGTAGTACCAGGCGAAATGGGCGAGTTGGGGATCTATCCTCGCCACACTGCGTTGATGACGCGTATCAAACCAGGTGCGGTTCGCATCAAGCGCCCAGATCAAGAGCAAGAAGAGTTGGTCTACGTCTCTGGCGGCATGCTGGAGATTCAGCCTAACGTCATCACTGTGCTGGCAGATACCGCCATCCGTGGTGCCGACTTGGACGAGGCGCGTGCACTGGAAGCGAAGCAAGCGGCTGAAGAAGCGATGAAGAACCGTAGTTCTGACATCGATTACGCGGCTGCTCAGGCAGAACTGGCCGAAGCACTGGCTCAACTGCGTGCCATCTCGCAGATGCGCAAGAATACGCACTAAGCAAGGCATCAAAGCAATCAACAAAAAGCAGCTTCGGCTGCTTTTTTGTTGTCTGGACGATATACTTCGCCATCCTCAAAAAGCCACTGATATGAACGCCTTGAACATCGTCATCCTCGCTGCCGGCAAAGGCACACGCATGTACTCCGACAAGCCTAAAGTGTTGCATGCACTCGCGGGGAAACCGTTGGTGCAGCATGTGTTGGATAGAGCGGTCGAACTGAAGGCAAAACAAGTCTGCGTAGTGTATGGACATGGCGGTGATGTAGTGCCACAAGCGATGTCTAGTTTTAGCGCGAAGTTCGTCATTCAAGAACCGCAACTCGGTACCGGACATGCGGTACAACAAGCCATGCCACACCTCACTGACGATAGCCGCACGCTGGTGTTGTACGGTGATGTACCGCTGACCCAAGCGCAAACTTTGCAGCAGATGCAACAGGCGGGTGAAGGCTTGGTATTGCTCACGGTGAATCTAGATAACCCGACAGGTTATGGCCGTATCGTGCGCAATGCACAAGGTGCGATTCAGTGCATCGTAGAAGAAAAAGACGCGAACAACGAGCAACGCAAGATCACCGAAGTGAACACGGGCATCCTGCTCGCACCAACCAAGAAGCTGCGCGAGTGGTTGAGCAAGTTGGGCAACAACAATGCTCAAGGTGAGTACTACCTAACCGACATCGTAGCGATGGCTGTTGCGGATGGCATCCCAGTGAGTGCTACACAACCCACCCACCGATGGGAAGTCGAAGGCATCAATAACAAATCGCAACTGGCTACCTTGGAACGTGTGTGGCAACAAACAGTAGCGGTCAAATTAATGGAACAAGGTGTCACCTTGGCGGACCCAGCGCGCTTGGACGTGCGGGGGAATCTGAGCTGTGGCCGTGATGTCGAGATCGACGTTGGCTGCATCTTCGAAGGTCAGGTGACACTGGGAGATCGTGTGCGAGTGGGGGCATACAGCATCATCCGTAATGCCAGCATCGAACAAGGTACGCAGATTGCGGCCTACAGCCACATCGATAGCAGCGAAGTAGGGGCTAACTGTCACATCGGCCCCTATGCTCGCCTGCGTCCAGGAACAAAATTGGCAGAGGATGCTCATGTGGGCAACTTCGTCGAGATCAAAAATAGCGAGATCGGCAAAGGAAGCAAAGCCAACCATCTGAGCTACATCGGAGACAGCACGGTAGGTAGCCGTGTCAACATTGGCGCAGGGACGATAACGTGCAACTATGATGGCGCGAACAAATTCCGCACCATCATCGAAGACGATGCGTTCATCGGATCCGATACGCAGCTGGTCGCTCCCGTCCGTGTAGGCAAGGGTGCGACCATCGGCGCAGGATCGACCATCACCAAAGACGCACCCGAGAACGAACTGACTTTGTCGCGTAGCAAACAGATAACCATCAACGGGTGGAAGCGCCCGCAGAAAGTGAAGAAATAATATGTGCGGTATCGTCGGCGCTGTCGCTAAACGCAATGTCGTATCCATTCTGGTGAATGGATTGTTGCGCTTGGAATATCGTGGTTACGACTCGGCCGGTCTGGTCGTGGTGCATGACGCGAAACTGGAACGTGTACGCAGTGCAGGGCGTGTCGCCGAGTTGGGACATAAGAGCGCAAACACCTATGGTGAATTAGGGATCGCGCACACGCGCTGGGCGACCCACGGCGTACCAAGTGAGCGCAATGCTCACCCACATATGAGCCGCGACCTCATCGCGGTCGTACACAACGGCATCATCGAGAACTACGAAGAACTACGAATCGAGTTGACTGCTCAGGGTTATGTGTTCACCTCAGATACCGACACTGAAGTGATTGCTCACCTGATACATAGTCACTACGCGCAAGGCAGTCTGTTGATCGCGACGCAGATGGCGCTGTCACAGTTGGTGGGTGCCTACGCCATCGGCGTGGTGGCCGCCGACAATCCACATCAGCTCATCGCAGCACGTAAAGGAAGCCCGCTGTTGTTGGGTGTTGGAGTTGGTGAGCACTTCGTCGCATCAGATATGTCCGCGCTTCTGCAAGTCACCAAGAACGTGGTGTATCTGGAAGAAGGCGACGTGGTCGAGGTGAACATAGAGAACTACCGCATCTTCGATCAGCAAGGAAATCTGGTGCAACGTGAGGTACACGTGAGCGAGTTGGACAATGACAGCGTCGAGCTGGGTGAGTACCAACATTACATGCAGAAAGAGATTCACGAACAACCTCAAGCGCTGGCTGACACCTTGGAATCGGTGTGCAACAGCCAATCTTTGGTACCCGGGATCTTTGGCGCGGAAGCCAACACAATCTTCCCGCAAGTCGAGAACATCCTCATCCTTGCCTGTGGCACCAGTAACCACTCAGGTCAGGTCGCAAAATACTGGTTGGAAGAGATCGCGGGTATCCCGTGCAACGTCGAGATCGCTAGTGAATATCGCTACCGCGTCAGCGTGCCCAATCCAAAAACACTGGTCGTCACCATCTCGCAATCGGGTGAGACGGCCGATACCTTGGCTGCACTCATCCACGCCAAGACGACCGGCCATGCATTTACTTTGGCCATCTGCAACGTGCCAGAGAGCGCCATTATCCGTCAGTCCAAACTGCGTCTGCTGACCCGTGCAGGTCCTGAGATCGGTGTGGCATCGACCAAAGCCTTTACGACCCAACTAGCTGCTTTGTTCTTACTCACCTTGGTCATGGCGAAACTACGTGGTCGCCTAGATGTAGACCGCGAGCAGCAGTTCCTGCACGAGTTGCGTCACCTACCTGCAGCAGTGCTGAAGGTGTTGGCGTTAGAGCCGAAGATCGCCGAGATGTCTAAGCACTTTGCCAACAAACACCATGCACTGTTCCTGGGTCGTGGTATGCATTTCCCTATCGCGGCCGAAGGAGCATTGAAACTCAAAGAGATCTCCTACATCCACGCCGAAGCTTATCCGGCGGGTGAGCTGAAACATGGCCCGCTGGCCTTGGTCGATGCCGATATGCCCGTAGTGTCGGTCGCACCGAACGACATTTTGTTGGAAAAATTGAAATCGAACCTGCAAGAAGTCAAAGCACGCGGTGGCGAGTTGTTCGTGTTTGCCGATGCCCAGACCCACATCAAAGAGTCCGACGGCGTCCATATCCTGCAAATGCCCGAACACGCAGGCTTTTTAAGTCCTATTCTGCACACCATCCCTTTACAGCTGCTGGCATATTACGTAGCACTGGAAAAGGGAACGGATGTGGACAAACCGCGCAATCTGGCTAAATCTGTCACCGTAGAGTGACAGATTTAGCGCGCGGTTTGCGGTGTAGGCTAACTTGCATGGCAAGTTAAACCCCGAAGGGGTGGCCGAAACCACAAGCCACTGATAAGTCAGAGCAACGATTTACAGCTAGCACACACCCGTCCCACTTATGTGGAGACGTATCAACATGGCGGTCATCGCCGTATTCAATCAAAAAGGTGGCGTAGGAAAGACCACGACCTGTCTGAATCTGACAGCGGCATTGTCTTTGGCGCAACGTAGTCCGATCGCCATCGACATGGATCCGCAGGGACACCTGAGTCTTGCGTCGGGTCTCAAGCACGGCACCTCGCAAGCCAAGAGCATCGTGTCGTTCTTCAAAGAACATACGCCGCTAGCCAAGTTGATCTATGAGACACCCGCAGGCTGGCAGCTCATTCCCGCCACGCTCGAACTTTCAAAGATAGATGCCCTATACGGGAGCGACCCACAAGCGGCGAAGATGTTGAAGCAGGGCTTGAGCGAAGAGTTATCGCTCACAGGAGCCCCCATCCTGATCGACTGCTGCCCGATGCTGGGTGTGCTGACACTGAATGCGCTACTGGCCGCCGACAAGGTTCTCATCCCTGTCTCTGCTGACTATCTTTCCCAACATGGAGTACATCGTCTGGATAGCGCGTTGAACGTGCTGGAGAAGAAGCTACAACGCAAATTCGAGCGCCGTATCGTCGTCACTCGTTTTGACTCGCGCCGCAAATTGTCATTCGATATCTACGACCAACTCAGAGAGAGATACGGCAGCCTATTGTGCAAGACGCGCATCGGCGAGACGGTCGCACTGGCAACGAGCCCGATGCACGGTTTGGATGTGTTCGCTTACGCGCCGAATAGCCCTGGAGCAGTTGACTACAAGGCGCTGGCGAAGGAATTGATGGATAGCGGATTCATTTAAAGCAGATGGACGTAAGCGGCAAGACCTAGCGTCGCCGCCAACAAGAGCGCAATGACCGATAACCAGGCATTGCGCTTTTTTTGTTCTGCCAACATCGCGAGCAACAGTGGTGCTGCTTGTGCAGCGACATCATCCTTCAAGCGTTGATGCAGCAAGCGAGGGAGTTGGGGTAATAGCGATGCGTAACGAGGAGCTTCTGCGCGCAATGTCTTGATGAAGCCGCGCCAACCCACCTGCTCGCTCATCCAGCGTTCCAGCCAAGGCTTCGCCGTCTTCCATAGATCGAGTTCAGGATCGAGCTGCAATCCCAGTCCTTCGATGTTGAGTAGCGTCTTCTGCAACAGCACCAGTTGCGGTTGGATCTCGATGCCGAATCGACGCGAGGTTTGGAACAATCGCAACAATACCTTACCGAATGAAACGTCACGCAAAGGCTTGTCGAAGATGGGTTCGCATACGGAACGTATCGCCGCTTCGAATTCATCCACGCGCGTATCCGCCGGTGCCCAACCCGACTCGATGTGTAACTCGGCTACACGTTTGTAGTCGCGGTTGAAGAAGGCGATGAAGTTGTGCGCGAGGTAGTTCTTATCGTTGTCGGTGAGCGTCCCCATGATGCCGAAATCGAGTGCTACATAACGCCCATCACGTGCCACCAAGATATTGCCGGGGTGCATATCAGCATGGAAGAAACCATCGCGGAAAACTTGTGTGTAAAAGATCTCCACACCGTCACTCGCCAGCTTGGATAGATTGATCCCCGCCTCGCGCAATGTACTGATCTGGCTGATGGGGATGCCGTGCATACGCTCCATCACCATCACCTGCTCGGAACACCAATCCCAATGCACCTCGGGAACGAGCAACAATTTCGCGTCAGAGAAATTGCGGCGCAACTGGCTTGCATTCGCCGCTTCGCGCATCAAGTCCAACTCGTCGTGCAGATATTTCTCGAACTCGGCGACCACCAATTTCGGCTTCAGGCGCTTGCCATCAGACCACCAACGCTCGATCAACCCTGCGCAGATCTGCAACAAAGCGATGTCATGTTCGATAGTGTGTTTGATGCCGGGGCGCAAGATCTTCACCGCCACTTCATGCCCATTCGGCAATACCGCGAAATGTACTTGTGCGACCGATGCACTGGCGATGGGTGTCTCGTCGAAGCTGGTGAACACCTCACTCAGCGGCTTGCCATAAGCCGTCTCCAGCAAGGCGACAGCTTGCGCAGAAGGGAAGGGTGGCACTTGGTCTTGCAACTTCGCCAACTCATCGGCGATGTCGGTAGGGATCAGGTCGCGGCGGGTGGAAAGCAACTGGCCGAACTTCACGAAGATGGGGCCCAGCGCTTCCAGTGCCAGACGCAGACGCTCCGCACGGGGGCGCGACACATCGCGGAAGAACAGCAGCCAATTGAGTGGTCGCAACATCCAACTCGTGCGCTCGTGTGCCAATAGGAACTCATCTAGGCCGAAGCGCAGGACGATGAAGATGATCTTGAGTAAGCGGAAGAAGCGCATTGCTAGCAGGCTCAAATAAAAAGGGCACAGCGAAGTCGCTGTGCCCTGTAGTTTACTTGAGTTTCAGCTTAAACCTGCTGGATTCCAGACAACAGCCAAACCGCCTTGTCGTCCTTCAAGTCCTTCTGCACATGCCAGATCTC
>JAVBYP010000202.1 GCA_030823965.1 Sideroxydans sp. | reverse complement strand
GACGACGCGGTAATTTGCCAGACATTCTGGAAAGCAAACGCTCAGATTCGATCTTGCTCAATTTTTTTACTTTTTCCGCATACAACGGGTTACTTAATTTCGGCATTCCAAAATCCTCCAAATATTTTCATTTCCACAAAGTGGTGAAGCTCTTTTTCAATTCTCAATCACCCTGCGGTGAGCATAACTTCTTGTCGCGCATCTCTCAATTGTAATAATTCCTTCATTTAGCGCACTCCCACAGCAGGACTGATCTGTTCACTCAAGCTCGCTACGACAGATTCAAAATGCCGCATCATTCGATGTGTGTGGCGCACCATGCCTTGATAGAAGCGGTACATCAACTGGGGATTGGTGTAGATCAGACTCTCGAACTTGGTGCGGTCCAAGCTCAGCACTTGTGTGGACTCCAACGCCATCACGGCCACTTTGATCGGCGAGATCGATCGACCCGAAAAGGTGATGATGCCGGCCAAGTCACCCAGATTCACTACAAAGATCGAATTGAGCCCCACTTCACTTTCGATGAGCACCTCGATACGCCCTTGCACCAGAATGAATAGATTGTCTGAGTATTCATCTTTGGGCTTTGTGATGACATCACCACGATGAACGTGACGGCCACTCGGCAATGACAGCACGATCTCGATCTCGCTAGCACTCAAGCCCTCCAACAGAGCAGATTTGCTTAGTAAGTTTTGGATTTGTGTCACGGGGTGCATCCATCTCAAGCGAGATGTCGCCTATCAAATGCTGTAGGCCACTGAAGTGAATGTTGGGATAGCAACGATGATGGCGAGGACACCACTCACACACCATCGAATGATCAAGGCTAGATCTGGATTTGCTTTTTTCATTTCAATGTTTCCTTCCATGCTTCAAATAGCCACATGATTTCTAGCAACTGCGAAATGCGTCGCTCGGCCAACTATTTAGCGCGGGGGATTCTGCTCAAATGATGTTACTGACACATGAATGCACTGTGAATCTTTTGTGTTGCGGGATGCTGAGATCATTTGTCGCAACTTTTCGACAACATTGCCTTGTTCCTTTCGGCCAGTTGCGCGATCGCACCGAACCGATCTAGCAGCCCGTTCTTGGCAAAGTGGTCGATGACGAACAAGGGGATCACCGTGTCCGGCTCCCACACCCCCTGAAAACGAAGGATGCTGCCTCGGGGATGTGGATCGATGTACCAGCGGCCCTCGAACCTTTTCGAGTCCCCTGACATCTGCGTGAATGTGATGCCCTCAATAGGCAGTTCTTTGTATTCCATCCTAGAACGCAATCGAACACGCAAGAACAATACTTGCTCATCGGCGACCCGATCGACCATCACGGTGTCGGACGACTGCCTGACCGAAATCGACTCGATCACACCTGGCAGACCTTTCGCTGCCTCATAGTCAGTCAGATAGTGATACGCCGCACACTTGGTCAACGAGGAATGGAATTGCGCGGCGAGTGAATAGACATTGCCGACTCGATTCACTTCGACCTTCAATTCCGGCTGATAGATATCCGCCCTAGCAACGCCGGACATGATGAGCAGAAGTAGGGACACGTTGTGCTTATGCATGGCACATCTTTATAGAGGAGCTATGTGACGCGAGAATGTCTGTTTGGCTTCAACAGCATTACAAATGCAGCATTGCTTATTTCATAGCACTGCTTAAAAACATACACAAGTAAAAACGGGCATCCGAAGATGCCCGTTTAACTTCTTAGCTAACCGAGGAGATTAGATCAGAAGGCGTGAACGATACCACCGCCCAAGTAAGTCTTGGTCACAGCAGTTGCTGCATTCGTCTTTTGAGACGTGTATGCAGCGAACATTTCGGTACGCTTGGAGAAGTTGTAGCCGTACTTCAAGCTCAACTGGGTAACATCGTTCGCGACTGCTGGTGCGACCGCAGTTGAACCTGCTTTTGCGTAGCTAGCAGAAATCGCATTCGCACCCATCTTCACGCCGCCAACCAACTCCACGTTGTTACCCGTGACGCTAGTAGTTGCTGCTGTGTAGGTCTTGATGCTCTCGACCATGCCGCCCACCCAGAAATCAGCCAAGCTGTATTTACCCACTACACGCATCGCAGTGTCATTTACGCCAGCTGCTTTTACGTCATTACGGCTCTCATAAGCAACGGCAGCGTAGATGTCGTCTTGATCGAAAGTCGCAGACATGGACAGGATGCTCTCGTTCTGCGTTGGTGTTGTTGCTGGCGCTTCGTCGGGGCTGAACATCACAGCTGCTTGCAGGCCACTCATCTTAGGTGACCAGTATTGCACCATGTTCTTTTGGCGAGTGTTGAAATCTTTACCAGCAGATTTGCCGATGGTATTGATTGCGCTCCAAGAAGTCGTGTTGTCGAACAACTCGATCTTGTTGTGAGTCACTTTCAAAGGGCTATCCCAGATACCGAACATCACTTGACCGAAATCACCGCCGATACCAACACCACTGTTACGTGTTTTAGCGAAGCCGCCGACTTTTACAGTCTTGGCAGCATCATCTAGACCGCCTCCATCAGCATCCATCTCGACTTCATACTGATAGATCGCCTTCAGGCCTTCGCCCAGATCTTCGCCACCCTTAACACCAAAACGTGATGCATTGGTGTTCACGCGCTGGACATTCACTTTGTTTGTCTCAGTTGCTTGGTCAAATGTCATGAATGCTTTGCCGTAAACAGTCACGTTTGCGTTGTCGGCAAATGCCGGAGTTGTGAATGCAGCGGCAACTGCCAGTGCTACGATTTTCTTGTTCATGTTTGCTCCTAGTCATTAATAAAAATTGCTCTGAATTCCTCAACTCACGGGGAAGATTAAGGCGAGCGAATTATGGGGAGGCTTTATGACAGGGTTGTTACACCCAAATGACAGGAGTGTTAAATCTATGAAGCCTGGTATTCAGTTGCGAAATTGATGTGTGGTTAGAAGGACTGTCGCTAGCTTTCAGCGGCAGTCCTTACACATGTCGGTCAACGTCTTGGTCGCCAGATCGCGATCAACATCAGTAGCAAGAGGGCGACGAGGCTTTGCTCTATCCTATTGTTCGACTTGGCGATGAGCCTGCCATTGGCTCTCACCTTTTCGTCTTCCATCTCCGCATCAGCTTCTTCTAATATCTTCAACGGCGGTTGATCTATCCCTTTCACACTGGCATCCGCTTGGCGAGGATCAAAATTGTGTTGTGCCAATATCTCGCTACTCTTCTTATACAAAGCCAGATTCTCAGCGTGCGCCTCAATGAATGCTTGGAGTTTTACGTTGATCGCTCTGACATCGTTTTGCAGTATCCCTTGTTTGGCAGCATCTGCGACTTTCTTATGCTGCGTTTCAAATGCGGTCCAATTCTGAGCTAGGCTAGCTTGGCTATTGCTTCGCAACAGCACGTTCTTCCAATTCTGCACTTCGCCTTTGTATTCGATCTGTAGGTCATGCACCACAGCGAATTGGTCTGTGTTCGCCTTGAGTTGGCTCTCAAGCTCGGATGAGCTGCTCCAGATGAGATAGAGAAAGAAACAGAAAGCGGCTGTCAAACCGATCCGCTCGAAAGTATCCATTGAGAAGAATGCGTTCTTACGTCGTTCTACCATCACCATTTTGTCTCTCCATCGCTATAAAACATTCGTTTGATCCATCGCCGAGCATCAGTCTTTAAGATAGACCATTGGCTCGACCGCCATGCCTACTTTTTTTCACTGCCTTGTTGTTAGTTGGGAGAACACGAATCCGAACATTGCCATAAAGAACAGCGATGTCGCTCCTAGCAACCCGATCATCCAGTATCGACTCCCCTGTGTCTCTGGTGTCCTATACATCTGCTGTTTAGCAAAGGCCGTGATACCCGCCTTCACAGAGGCGATGTCGCGTTGTAGCTTGCGATCTATCCCCACGATCTGCATATCCACTTGGCCAGAAGACTCCTTCATCGATGGTTTGAGTTTGGAGTGTGCAATGAGATATTCTGAAAGCAGCGACTTATGCTCCGAGATCAAGTGGTCGATGTCAGCGGTATCCATACCGATATCCCGCATCGTGGTCTTTGCTTCCAACAAGGCGTACTGCACTCCGATGCTGGATTCCCTGAACGATTTCTGATGAAAGTCGTACCGTGCTTTATCGTTGGCTCGCAACAACATGTCTTTCCATTCTTGCACCTGACGTCCCAAACCGATGGCGGCATCATCCAGACTCTCTTCGATATCCAACAATTGCACGCTACGTTGCGCCGCAGACTGATCCACTTGGGAGAATATGCGTGACAATTGATATCCCCCTGCGATAGCCAGCATCGTCAGCACTGTGGTGAATATCAGGAAGGTTTTGGAAAGATAGGTCCGATGGGAATGAGTACTTGTCATCTTGCGTCGATCACTTGAAGTGGTTGAGGAATGATACTTGAGACACTTAGCTCTTCTCCATGAAGCGTTCGATGTGATCGAGAAAGACTCTGGTCTTGGTCGGCAGGAAACGTCGCGTGGGCATCACCGCCCATGCAGGCACAGCAGGGAAACACCACTTCGGCAACACACGCACCAAGCGACCACTCTTTACGTCATTGTTAACAAAGAGATCGGGTAAGGCGCCGATGCCAGCGCCATCAAGTAGAAGCTGCTGGATCATATCTGGTGAGTTCAACGTCAACCGTCCTGGCGGAACCCCTTCCCACATTTCTTTTCCGCGCATCAATTTCCACGGCACAGCGGTCCCACGCACAGACAACAATCGCACTGAGGTATGCCGCTCCAAATCATCGGGATGTTTGGGTGCGGGATGCAAGGCGAGATAGATGGGACTGGCGTAGAGCGCCATGCTCTGCTCGTCGAACTTGCGTGCCACCAGCGTCGCATCGTTATCCAGATCACCCATGCGAATGGCGAGATCGAAGCGCTCACCAATGAGGTCGACGCGACGCGAACTCAGATCGAGGTCGAGTTGTATCTCGGGATAGGCGTCAATGAAGGTGGCGATGGCGCGCGAAAAATGCACCTTGGCGTAATCGCCAGGCATGGAGACGCGCAAACGACCACGCGGCTGGATGTCTTGGCTACGCACGAAGTCCTGCACGGTGGCGACCTCTTCAGCCACACGCCGACTGTGGTCGAGGAACTCCTGTCCGAAATCGGTCAGGGTGAGGCGACGCGTGGTGCGTATCAATAGACGCTGCCCCAGCGCTGATTCCAGATTCGATAAATGCCGCGAAACCGTGGCTTTGGGCATGCCCAATTGGTCCGCGGCGCGTACCAGACTCTCCTGTTCCACGATGGTGGCGAACAGGATGAGGTCGTCTGCGGATATCTTTGCTTGTTCCATTTATGGAACAGTCTATCTCGAATAGCAGGCTTTATCTATCATTTCGAGCCGCATAATATGCGACTCAATTACTCAGGTAAGGGAGTCCGAAATGAACACTGTCACACCAAGCAGCATCCACCAAACCCGCACCGTGGAACGGCTCATCCAAGGCGTCGCTACCTCTGATGGCGCAGGCGTGAGTCTGACGCGCGTACTCACTGGCAAGTTGCAACGCCGTCTCGATCCCTACTTGATGCTGGACGCTTTCGGCAGCGATGACCCTGATGACTACATCGCCGGCTTCCCCGACCATCCGCATCGCGGCTTTGAGACCATCACTTATATGTTGGCGGGCCGTATGCGCCACCGCGACAGCGCCGGCCATGAAGGTCTACTGGGCGACGGCGGCGTGCAATGGATGACCGCAGGCAGCGGCGTCATCCATTCCGAGATCCCCGAACAAGAAGACGGCGTGATGGAAGGTTTCCAACTCTGGCTCAACTTACCAGCGAAGAACAAAATGGCAAAACCTTGGTACAAAGACTTCGCCAGTGCCGACATCCCCGAATACGTGACCGCCGAAGGGGTGACCGTGCGCGTCATCGCGGGTGCTAGCAACGGCGTGTCTGGTGCGGTGAGCCGCGAAGTGACCGAGCCCATCTATCTCGACATCCATCTACCCGCAGGCGCATCGTTCTCGACGGCGATTCCTGCCACTCACAACGCCTTCATCTACACCTATCGCGGCGCGACGCAGGTGGCGGGTACACAAGTGGATGTGCAACGCATGGGCATCTTGAGCAACACCGAAGGCGCGGATGGCCTCACCGTCTCCGCGACCGAGCCGACGCGCCTCATCTTGGTGGCGGGCAAACCATTGAACGAGCCCATCGTGCAATACGGACCGTTCGTGATGAACACACAGGAAGAGATCCATCAGGCGCTGGACGATTTCCGTGGCGGTCGCTTGGCTTAAGGAGATGGCGATGGACACACCTATTCAACGTTACAACAACACCGCGATGGCGCTGCATTGGCTGGTGGCGTTGCTGATATTCGCCGCTTTTCCGCTCGGCATTTATATGCACGATCTGCCTTTGTCGCCCACCAAGTTGCAGTACTACAGCTATCACAAGTGGATAGGCATCACGATCATGCTACTGGTCATCGCCCGTGTGGTGTGGCGCTTCACGCACACACCGCCTCCGCTCCCAGCCGCCACGCCACGCTGGGAAGTGGTGGTGAGCCACATCACGCATCTGGCACTTTATGGATTGCTGATCGCCATCCCACTCTCGGGCTGGTTGATGAGTTCCGCCAAAGGATTTCAGGTCGTGTGGTTCGGTGTGTTGCCACTACCTGACCTCGTGGAGAAGAATAAAGAATTGGGTGAGCTGCTCGCGACCGTGCATCAAGGACTGAATGTGTTCCTCTTCTTGCTGGTAGGCATGCACATCGCCGCCGTCATCAAACACAAGTTCATCGACCACGACCAGATACTGGAACGCATGTTGCCGAAAGGAATGAGCAAATGAAATCCTTCTTACGAGTCGTCTTATTGAGTAGCGCCTTAATCAGCAGCTTCGCCTCTGCTGTCGAATTCAAACAAGTACAGGCGAATGAAAGCACGGTCACTTTCGGCTACAAACAGATGGGCGTGCCCATGGAAGGCAAGTTCGCGAAGTTCACCGCGCAGACCAGCTTCGACCCCGCCAAGCTAGCCAAGGCGCAAGCGCGTATCGACATCGATCTCGCGAGTATCGATACCGGTTCCGAAGAAGCGAATGATGAAGTAGTCGGCAAGCCATGGTTCAACACCAAAGCTTTCCCCAGTGCAGGTTTCGTTTCGACTGGTGTGAAAGCACTGGGTGGCAACCGTTACGAAGCGACGGGCAAGCTCACCATCAAAGGCAAGACCTTGGATGTCACCGCGCCCTTCACCTTCCAAGCTAACGGCACACGCGGGCTGTTCGATGGTGTGTTCACCATCAATCGTCTCGACTACAACATCGGCGAAGGTGTGTGGACAGATGTCAGCACCGTCGCCAATGAGATCCAGATCAAGTTCCACCTTGTATTAATCGCAGCACCTAACAAGAAGTAAGCCATCAACCCACCCTAGGAGAACAACCATGAAAAGACTCATCGCCCTCACCCTTGCTGCTTCCATCTCTTCTGTCGCCTATGCAGAACCGGTGACTTACAACATCGAGCCATCTCACTCCATGCCACGTTTCGAATACAGCCACTTGGGCTATTCCATCCAGTTGAGCCGCTTCGACAAGACATCCGGCACCATCGTACTTGACCAAATCAAGCGCACTGGTTCGATCGACGTGACGATTGATGCCAAGTCAGTGAATACAGGTTCTGCACTGTTCAACGAACACATCCAAGCCCCCGATCTCTTCGATACAGAGATGTTCCCAACAATCACCTACAAATCGAACAAACTCAAGTTCGATGGCGACAAAGTCGTAG
>JAVBYP010000111.1 GCA_030823965.1 Sideroxydans sp. | reverse complement strand
TGGACGGTCCAACAGTTCGACCAATGCCATAGGAGCATTGTCGCCCTTGCGGAAACCGAACTTCAGGATGCGAGAGTAACCGCCGTTACGCGCTGCGTAGCGTGGGCCGAGTTCGTCGAACAACTTGGTGACGATCTCACGGTCGCGCAGGCGAGCAAACGCCAAACGACGATTAGCCAAGCTTGGGTTCTTACCCAGCGTCAGGATAGGTTCTGCTACGCGGCGCAGTTCCTTAGCCTTTGGCAGAGTCGTCTTGATGACTTCGTGACGCAACAGCGAAACGGTCATGTTGCGCAACATCGCCAAACGATGGCTGCTGCTGAGATTGAGTTTTCTAAGTCCTAAACGATGACGCATGATTTTCCTCTTTTGCTTTCTGGCCTGGCGTTAACCAAGCGAGCTTTATTTCTCGGCTACTGCCGACCAGTTTTCCAATTTCATGCCCAGTGACAGGTCGTGTTCGGCCAGCACTTGCTTGATCTCATTGAGCGATTTACGACCCAAGTTAGGGGTGCGCAACAAGTCTGCTTCGGTGTACTGAATCAGATCGCCGATGTAATGGATGCTTTGAGCTTTCAGGCAGTTCGAAGAACGTGGAGTCAACTCCAAGTCATCGACTGGACGCAACAGCATCGGATCGACCTTAGGCGCAGAAGGCTTCTCGACTGGTGCTGGCGTGCCTTCCAGTGCCGCGAATACAGAGAACTGCTCAACCAAGATGCGTGCTGCATAACGGATGGCTTCTTCTGGATCGATAGCGCTGTTGGTCTCGATGTCCATGATCAGCTTGTCGAGGTCGGTACGCTGTTCCACACGTGCACTCTCAACAGCATAGCTGACGCGAGAGATCGGGCTGAACGAAGAGTCCAGAGCGATGTGTCCTACTGGACGTGTCGCACCCGGTTGTTGGCGGGAGATGGCGGATACGTAACCGCGACCTTGCTCGACCTTGATCTCCATGTCCAACTTACCACCAGCAGTCAGGTGGGCGATGATATGACTAGGATTGATGACTTCAGTGTCAGCATCGACTTCGATGTCAGCAGCAGTCACGACGCCAGCGCCAGATTTATTCAGGCGCAGGGTAGCTTCACGCTGACCATGCAACTTCAATACCAGACCCTTGAGGTTCAACAGGATCTCGACCACGTCTTCTTGCACGCCATCGATAGATGAGTATTCGTGCAACACACCTGCGATCTTGACTTCGGTCACAGCGTAACCGGGCATCGAAGACAACAGGATGCGACGCAGAGCATTGCCCAGCGTGTGGCCGTAGCCACGTTCGAACGGCTCCATCACCACCTTGGCTTGTGTCGCCGAGATGCGTTGAACGTCAATGATGCGAGGCTTCAACAGATTATTGTTAGGCATATTCGACTCCGCGTGGATTACTTGGAATACAACTCGACCACGAGATGCTCGTTGATCGTTGCAGGCAGTTCAGAACGTTGAGGCACAGCCTTGAATGTTCCTTTGAAGCCCTTGGTATCCACATCGATCCACTCTGGGAAACCGCGTTGTTCAGCAGCAGCCAAAGAAGACTTCAGGCGCAGTTGGTTCTTAGCGGCTTCAACCACTTCGACCACATCACCTGGCTTAACTGTGTAAGACGGGATGTTCACACGCTTGCCGTTGACCAATACGCCATTGTGGCGAACTGTCTGACGAGCTTCTGCGCGGGAACCACCGAAGCCCATACGATAGGCGACGTTGTCCAAACGAGATTCCAAGATCTGCAACAGGCTTTCGCCGGTGATGCCACGTGCCTTTTCAGCGCGCTTGTAGGTCAGACGGAACTGGCCTTCCAATACGCCGTAGATACGACGCAGCTTTTGTTTTTCACGCAACTGACCGCCGTACTCGGACTGACGGGAGTTCTTCTTCTGACCGTGTTGGCCTGGAGCGTAAGCACGACGCTCTACAGCACATTTCTCAGTGAAGCATTTCTCAGCTTTGAGGAACAGCTTCTCGCCTTCACGGCGGCACTTACGGCACTTTGCATCAAGATTTCTAGCCAAGATCTACTCCTTAAATACGACGCTTTTTCGGAGGACGGCAACCGTTGTGCGGTACCGGCGTGATGTCCGAAATGCTGGTGATTTTGAAACCTGCGGCATTCAGTGCGCGCACTGCGGATTCGCGACCTGGGCCTGGACCCTTGATGCGAACTTCCAAGTTCTTGACGCCGCATTCA
The DNA here is from genome assembly GCA_030823965.1 of Sideroxydans sp. GTDB lineage: Bacteria > Pseudomonadota > Gammaproteobacteria > Burkholderiales > Gallionellaceae > Sideroxyarcus. The sequence continues at coordinate 5,661 of JAVBYP010000111.1, read as the reverse complement.
ACAGCAGATTTACCAACCACTTCGGCGGCGATCTGAGCTGCGAAAGGCGTACTCTTACGAGAACCCTTGAAACCTTGCGCGCCACTGGTCGACCAAGCCAAGGTGTTACCTTGACGATCGGTGATGGTCACGATGGTGTTGTTGAAGGAAGCATGAACGTGCGCGATACCTTCTGCGACGCTCTTCTTGACTTTTTTACGCACTTTCGTGCTGGGCTTTGCCATAGTTACTGTCCTCTACTAGATTACTTCTTCGCGCCAGCGATAGACTTACGCGGGCCTTTACGAGTACGTGCGTTGGTACGTGTGCGCTGGCCACGGCACGGCAAGCCGCGACGATGACGCAGACCACGGTAGCAACCCAAGTCCATCAGACGTTTGATGTTCATGGAGATCTCACGGCGGAGGTCACCCTCGACTGTGAACTTCGCGACTTCGTCGCGCAGCTTTTCCATATCTGTATCGTTGATATCTTTGACCTTGGTGGTCGTCTTCACGCCTGCTGCTACACAGATCTCCTGTGAGCGTGTGCGGCCGATGCCATAAATGGCAGTCAACGCGATCACAGCGTGTTGATGGTTTGGAATGTTTACACCGGCAATACGAGCCATGCAGCTACCCTATCGTTCAAAAAGTTGCGAATTCTATCATCCAGAGTCGATTTATCTCAATCAACCTTGGCGCTGTTTATGGCGTGGATCACTACTACAGATCACGCGGACTACACGGTTGCGACGCACGATCTTGCAGTTGCGACACACTTTCTTTACGGATGCTTGGACTTTCATTTGCTTCTCCTTGCTTCTTTCAACTTAATCATCTTCACTTGGCGCGGAATACGATACGAGCTTTGCTCAGATCGTAAGGCGACACCTCAACCGTTACCTTGTCCCCAACCAGGATGCGAATGTAATGCATACGCATCTTGCCGGAGATATGACCTAGTACAACGAATCCGTTTTCGAGTTTCACGCGAAAGGTCGCGTTTGGCAGGGTCTCTTCAACGACCCCCTGCATCTCTATGACGTCCTCTTTTGCCATTACCGCGCCAAGCCACCCTTGAAGTTCGCTTTCTTCAACAGATTTTCATACTGATGAGTCATTAAGTAGGACTGCACCTGAGCCATGAAATCCATTGTCACCACCACCAAGATCAGTAGCGATGTTCCACCAAAATAAAACGGTACGTTCCATTTGACTACCAAGAACTCTGGTAGCAAACACACTAGCGTGATGTAGATGGCACCGATCAAAGTCAGACGCAACATGATCTTTTCTACATATTTCGCGGTCTGGTCGCCAGGACGTATCCCAGGTAAGAACGCGCCGCTCTTCTTCAAATTGTCTGCCGTCTCTTTTGGGCTGAATACCAGCGCCGTGTAGAAGAAGCAGAAGAATATGATCGCTGCCGCATACAACAACACATAGATCGGTTGACCCGGCGACAACTTGTCGCTGATGTCCTTCAACCACAACATGCCCTCACCCGAACCAAACATGCCCGCCAGTGTCGCTGGGAACAAGATGATGCTCGATGCGAAGATCGGTGGGATGACCCCTGCCATGTTCAATTTCAAAGGCAGATGGGAGCTTTGCCCGCCATAGACCTTATTACCGACTTGACGCTTGGCGTAATTCACCAAGATCTTACGTTGACCGCGCTCTACGAACACGACCAATGCAGTCACCAGGATCGCACCGAAGAACAGCGCCAACACCAACGGTATAGAGAATGCACCAGTACGCGCCATCTCCAAGGTATTGCCGATCGCACTTGGCAATCCAGCAGCGATACCCGCGAAGATGATCAGCGAGATACCGTTACCCAAACCACGTTCGGTGATCTGCTCACCCAACCACATCAAAAACATCGTGCCTGTCACCAAAGTCACCACTGTGGTGAGTTGGAACATCGGGCCTGGGTTCAACACCAAACCAGCTTGTGACTGCAACATCACAGAGATACCGAACGCTTGGAAGAACGCCAGAACCAGCGTGCCGTAGCGTGTGTACTGCGTGATCTTGCGACGACCTGCATCGCCTTCTTTCTTCAGTTGCTCAAGATGCGGCACCGCGATCGACGCCAGTTGCATGATGATCGAAGCCGAGATGTACGGCATGATCCCCAATGCAAGTATCGTGAAACGCTCCAACGCACCACCCGAGAACATGTTGAACATGCCCAAGATGCCATCCTTCTGCGTCTTGAAAAGATCCGCCAATACAGTCGGATCGATTCCAGGAACAGGGATGTGTGCACCGATGCGATAGACGATCAGCGCCAGCAACAGGAACCAGAGACGCTGGCCCAGATCACCGTACTTACCTTTAGCGACTGCTGTGCTCACAGACGACCTTACTCAGCGATGCTACCGCCAGCAGCTTCCACTGCAGCGCGTGCACCCTTGGTCAACAGCAGGCCTTGCAACTTGACCGCGCGAGTGATCTCACCAGCCAGCACAACCTTGGCGCTCAATGCATTAGCGTGAACGACGCCAGCTTGCTTCAATGCCAACAGATCGATCGTGTCGACAGGCAGAGCTTGCAGGTCGGACAAACGAACTTCAGCAGTGTCATTGCGTGTCAACGATACGAAGCCACGCTTTGGCAGGCGACGTTGCAAAGGCATCTGACCGCCTTCAAAACCGACTTTATGGAAACCGCCGGAACGAGACTTTTGACCCTTGTGACCGCGACCAGCAGTCTTGCCCAGACCAGAACCAATGCCGCGACCTACGCGACGCTTGGAATGCTTGGCACCTTCGCCAGGTTTAATTTGATTGAGTTGCATTTATGCCTCGCACTTGACCAGGTAATACACTTTATTAATCATGCCGCGCACAGCAGGAGTGTCTTCCAACATCACTGTGTGGTTGATGCGACGCAAGCCCAGACCACGCACGGTGGCGCGGTGTGTCTGCTTGGTTCCGTTGGTGCTTTTCACCAACGTCACTTTCAATGTTTTTGCGAGTGCCATGATTTACCCCGTGATCTCTTCTACGCTCTTGCCGCGCTTTGCAGCGATCTCGGCAGGAGAATTCAATGACTGCAAGCCATTCAATGTTGCACGAACGACGTTGTAAGGATTGCTGGAACCGATACATTTAGCCAAAACGTTACGCACACCGACCGCCTCGAACACAGCGCGCATCGCGCCACCAGCGATAATGCCCGTACCTTCAGAAGCTGGAAGCATCACAACCTTAGCTGCGCCGTGACGACCAATCACTGCATGGTGCAATGTTCCGTCCTTCAGATTGACCTTGACCAACTTGCGGCGGCATTCTTCCATCGATTTTTGTACGGCTACTGGCACTTCCTTAGACTTGCCTTTGCCCATACCGATGCGACCATCACCATCACCCACCACTGTCAGTGCGGCGAAACCCATGATACGTCCGCCCTTCACCACCTTGGTGACGCGATTGACGTGGATCATCTTCTCGATGAGACCGTCGCCCTTGTCTTCTACTTGCTGATTCTTACCTTGTTTAGCTTGTGCCATGATTCACCCCAGATTAGAACTGCAAGCCATTTTCGCGCGCTGCATCTGCCAGCGCCTTGATGCGACCATGGTACTTGTGACCTGAACGGTCGAATGCCACTGCCGTCACGCCGGCGAGCTTTGCTTTTTCAGCGATACGCTTACCGACCGCTGCTGCTGCTGCCGCATTGCCACCGTTACCGACGGTCTTGCGAACTTCAGCTTCCAGCGTGGAGGCACTTGCCAAAATCTTACCGCCATCAGCCGAGATCACCTGTGCATAGATATGCAAGTTGGTGCGATGGATCGCCAGACGAATCGCTTTTTGTTCAGCGATCCTTGCTCGGGTCTTACGTGATCTGCGCAGACGCGCTTCATTCTTATTCAACATATCAACCTCGATTATTTCTTCTTGGTTTCTTTGAGGATCACTACTTCGTCGGAATAACGCACACCCTTGCCTTTGTAAGGCTCTGGTTGACGATATGCACGAATCTCAGCAGCAACTTGACCGACTTGCTGCCTATCGGCACCAGTCAATACGATTTCGGTCTGTGTCGGTGTAGCGACTTTCACACCCTTTGGCATCTTATGCACGACAGGATGCGAGTAACCCAGCGTCAGATTGACAGCGTCACCGGCAGCAGCAGCACGATAACCCACGCCAACCAAAGTCAGCTTACGCTCGAAACCTTTGCTAACACCTGTGACCATATTGGCCACCAGCGCGCGGATGGTTCCAGATTGAGCGTCAGCTTGAGCGGAGTCATCAGTAGCTTTGCACAACAGCTTATCGCCATCACGCTCAACCTTGACATCACCTTTCAACACTTGAGTCAAAGTACCCAATGGGCCTTTAACGGAGATCTTGTCAGCAGCGACCGTCACTTCGACACCGGACGGAACTACGATAGGATTTTTAGCGACTCTAGACATGTTTCCTCCTTAAGCGACGATGCAGAGGACTTCGCCGCCAATACCATTGGCACGAGCACTGCGATCAGTCATCAGACCTTTGGAGGTGGAAACGATCGCGATACCCAGACCGTTCATCACACGTGGAATATCTTCGCTGCCCTTGTAGACACGCAGACCTGGACGGCTCACGCGCTGGATCTTCTCTATCACAGGACGATCAGCGTAGTACTTCAAGCCGATTTCCAATGTAGGCTTGCCATCATGGTCAGTGACCTTGAAGCCGTCTACATAGCCTTCGTCTTGTAACACTTTAGCAATCGCCGTCTTGATCTTCGAAGAAGGCATTGAAACCGTTATTTTTTCCGCCATTTGCGCATTACGAATGCGCGTCAACATGTCGGAGATCGGATCACTCATACTCATAGATTCACCCTTACCAGCTGGCCTTAACTACACCGGGAATTTCACCGCGCATCGCGTATTCACGCAACTTGGTGCGCCCCAAACCGAACTTACGGAACGTGCCACGTGGACGACCCGTTAGTGCGCAACGATTACGCAGACGTACCGGGCTAGAATCACGCGGCAACGCTTGCAATTTTTGACGAGCAGCAAAACGCTCTTCATCGCTCAACGACATATTCGTCGCGATCGCATTCAACGCAGCACGCTTAGCAGCGAATTTCTTCACTATTTCACGGCGCTTTAGATCGCGGTTAGATACAGCTATCTTTGCCATTTTGCACTCAGCCTTTCAATGGGAATTTGAATGCCAACAACAACGCCTTGGCTTCTTCATCACTTTTCGCGGTCGTTGTGATGGTGATGTTCATACCACGCAACGCATCGATCTTGTCATACTCGATCTCCGGGAAAATGATCTGCTCTTTGATACCCATGTTGTAGTTGCCACGGCCATCAAAAGACTTACCGGAGATACCACGGAAGTCACGTATACGAGGAATCGCAACAGTCACCAAGCGATCCAAGAATTCGAACATGCGATCACGGCGCAAAGTCACTTTGCAACCAACCGGATAGTTCTCACGGATCTTGAAACCCGCGATGGATTTCTTGGATTTGGTCACAACGGGTTTTTGACCTGCGATCTTCTGCATATCGGAAACCGCATGATCCATCACCTTCTTGTCAGCAACCGCTTCGCCCACACCCATGTTCAGAGTGATCTTGTCGATGCGCGGCACTTCCATCACAGACTTGTAGCCGAACTGTTTCATCAGTTGCGGCGCAACGGTCTTC
>JAVBYP010000259.1 GCA_030823965.1 Sideroxydans sp. | reverse complement strand
AGACTGGAGACCGTTACCCTCGGGTAGCTGCTTGAGCATGACCGGCAGGGAGGGCGCAGCCTTGAGTTCACCTTTGGCGCGCTGACCGACCTTCATCTGCTCGGGTTTGATCTCGAACAACTCCTCGTAGCCGCGACGCACCACGCGCAGATTGTCATCGACGATGCGCTTGCCCTTGTTGCCGAACTTGGATTGGAGTTGGTTCTCGATGGCCTTGAACAGTGTCTCCTCGCTCAAGCCGGCCCGCTCTTTCACAGGCGAGGCATTGAAGAACGCCCCTTGGAAGGCATTGCCCTGCATACGCAGTTGCAAGTCTGGGTTGCTGGATTCGGCGCGCGCGATCTTGAACGCATCGAGGTAATACACGCGGATCTTGTGATCGACGATGTATTGCTGGGCGCGCATGGGGAAGGTCTGCCACACGGCTTCGGCACTTTCCAGATTGCTCTGGATGATGAATACACCTCCGTCGTTCAAGCCTTCCAGCGCATTGGTATGACCGAACACTTGAGGGTCGGGCGACATCACGACATCCACACGGGTGTATTCGCAGTTGATGCGGATGGGTTCCGGTGCGGCGGACAGATAGTAGGTGGTGGGCTGACCTTTCTTCTCCGAGCCGTATTTCGGATTGGCCTTGATGTCCCAGCCCAGCAGTTCGAACAAGGTCATCGCCAAGTTCTTGCCGGTGGTCACCGCACCCCAGCCGCCGATGGAGTGCATACGCACGGCGATGGCGCCCTTGGGTAGCAGGTTGGGATTCTCTGTGCCGCGCAACGCCATGCCCTTGATGCCGGGATAGGCGGCTTGCAACTCTTGCTGGCGTATCTCTTGTTTCGGATTGGCGGATTCGTCGCGCACAAAATCGACGGACAGGTAGTAGAACTTGCGGCGTGTCGCACCCGGCAACATGTTCTCGACAGCGGCGATCAATCCTTCAGGTTGCAGATCGCGCGAGCCTAAGCCGTAGCAGCCGGAGTACAGCGTCGGCATGTCTTTCATGCTTGCATATATCGCATATCCCTGATGGGGCAATTCGCGCGCATTGTGGCTACGGCCGCCGCTTGCGCGGCTTAACATGCTCTGCATGTTAGCCTCCGCCGAAACTTCGCCTTCGGCTCCGTTTTCTGCACATTTGGAGATCGTAGAGCGCACTTCGCGCATCAGCGGCAAGTCTTCCGATAGCGGTTGGTCGGTACGCTCCAACACGGCTACGCCCTTCTTGCCTTTCAGCACATGGCCGAGTAGGTCGCCGGGGAAGGGGCGGTACATGGTGATGTTGACTACGCCCACTTTGATCTTGCGGTTCTCGCGCAACCAATCTGCAACAGCTGCCGCTTGCACGGTCATGCTGCCTTGGCCGAGGATGAGGTAGTCGGCGTCTTCACAACGGTAGGTGTCGATGCGGTTGTAGTCCCGTCCCGTCAACGCTTTGAATTCTGCCGCGCATTGGTCGAACAGGGCAGGGATGTGTTCGAAGAAGTACGGACGCTGCGCCGCGACGGCTTGCATGTAGGCATCTTGGTTCTGCACCACGCCGGTCTGCATCGGATTGTCCACGTCCCATGTCATCGGAACGCGACGGCGCTTCGGTCCATAAAGCAACTTTTGTGCAGGTGTGGGGGTGTCGATGATGTCATCCGCATCTCCCAAGAATTCGGCGACCAGCTCACGTTCGGGCACCAACATCGGCTCGATCAGATGGGTGGTGAGGAAGCCGTCTTGCGCCACCATGGCGGGTGTCAGTGCCAGCTCAGCGGTCTTGCGCGCGATCATGTTGAGGTCGGCTGCACCCTGACCGTTCTTGGCGAACACTTGGATGAAGCCGGTGTCATCGGCGCAGTGGTAGTCGTCATGTGCGCAGTGCACATTGAGCGAGGTCTTGGTGATGGCGCGGCAACCGAGGTTCAACACATAAGGCAGACGCTTGCCGACGGCGGCATACAAAGACTCGTGCATGAAAGCCAAGCCTTGCGAGGAGGTGAAGTTCACCGCGCGGATTCCGGTCATGGAGAGACCGGCAGTGACACCTGCTGCAGCGTGTTCGGATTCGGGTTCTACGAAGATGAGCGGTTTCCCAGCAGCATTCAGATGGCCTTTGGCGACCTCTTCCGCCCAGTATTCACCCATCTGTGTGGAAGGGGTGATGGGGTAGGCGCCTGCACCTTGAGAGGCTTCGCGCTCCACCATGATGACGGCGGTGTTGCCGTCGATGGCATCGCGCACACCGGGATATTTGTACTGGGTCTGGGTCGCATCGGCATCCGATGCGGTTCCGAGGAATTTGAATTGTTTTAGTTTATTCAACATGGTCTCTCCTTAACGGGGGGCTTCTACGCCTCAGCGATAACTGGTAACGGTTCGATGCGGATGATCTTCTTGGCAGCTTTACCTTTGCTGATGTTGCTTCCTTCCATCCACACGATGGCCCCAGTGGGACAACGCTCGATGGCTGCACGCTGTGCAGAATCGTTCTTGCTGTAATCGATGACGGCGAGTTTGTTCTTGATGCTGATGAGGCCAGGCGCGGCATCCACTACGCAACGTTCGCAGGCGGTGCACGCCACTTCGCAAGCGGCTTCGGCGATGTCGCCGTCGGATTCGTTGCAGCAGGCTAGCCACAGCTTGTGCGACTCGACTTGCAGGGAGAAGAGACCTTTTGGGCAGACATCCACGCAGTCGCCACAGGCTGTGCATTTTGCGGCATCCACGACGGGTAGGCTGAATCTATCCATGGTGATGGCATCGAAGTCGCACACGTCAGCACAGTCACCGATGCCCAGACATCCCCAAGTGCAGCTCTTGCCGCCACCCGCGACAGCAGCGGCGGCGCAAGAATTAAGGCCGTCGTAGTGGGCGCGCATCTTGGCGACGTGTCTGCCGCCAGCGCAGGCGAGGCGGGCGATACGTTTTTCGACATCGCCCATGGAGATGCCCAACATCTCGGCGATGGATAGATTCTGTGCGGGAGGATTGACGGTACAGCGGGCGGGCTCGATGGAGCCATTGACGACTTGTTCGGCGAAGTTGCGGCAGCCTGCAGTGCCGCAGGCGCCGCAATTAGAGTGCGGCAGCATGTCCTCTACTTCATCGATGCGGGGATCTTCGAACACATACAGGCGTTTGCTAGCGACAGCCAGGAACAGCGCCAGCAGGACGCCAAGTCCGGCCATGAACGCAAAGGCAAAAAGAATGTTGTGCAGTGTTCCCATGCTGCTCCCTGAAGCAACTCGTTCCTACAAGCGGTGATCCCAACAGACTGACTTTTTATTGTTTATTTCTATTTGTGACGGCAAGGTTATTAAAGTTACAATCATTTGGGGAATCAATAATTTCAATTTTCATTATTGAAAAAGCAATAGAGGGAGTAGGGATGTCAGCAGACAAGCAGGCCTATTACAAGAACAACCGCCTCAAGCAGATCCGTGCGTTCTGCCAAGTGGTGCGTAGCGGCAGTATCACCGTGGCATCCCAGAAGTTATTTCTCAGCCAGCCCTCTGTAACCCTGCAAATACAAGCACTTGAGCGAGAGTTGAAGACGACCTTGTTCGAGCGTCGCGGACCGACCATGCGTCTGACGCCGGATGGTGAAGCGCTCTATGCTTTGGCTGAACCCTTGGTGCAGGGGGTGGATGGATTACATGCGAACTTTGAAGCCCAGCATGGTCGTTTGGAGTCGGGTGAACTGAACATCGGTGCAGGCGAATCCACCATCCTCTACATCTTGCCCGAGGTGGTGAGCCGTTTTACCAAAGCCTATCCAGGCATCCACCTGCGTTTGCACAACGAGACAGGGCGCGATGGATTGAAGATGCTCAAGTCGGATGAGATCGATTTTGCCGTGGGATCGATGTTGGATGTGCCGGATGACATCACCTACCAACCCTTGGTCACATTCGATCCCGTATTGATCGTACCCATTGGCCATCCCTTGGCCAAGAAAAAGAAAGTGACGCTGGAAGACGTCAGCCATTACGGTTTGATCTTGCCTCCTCGTCATCTCTCCACCTGGGGCGTGGTCAAGTACGTGTTCCAGCAACACAAACTGTCATTCAAGGTGACGCTGGAAGCGGGTGGCTGGGAAGTCATCAAGAAGTATGTCGAGTTGGGCATGGGCATCTCCATCGTCACTGATATCTGTTTGACCGGACAGGAAAAACTCGTTTCCATCCCGCTCTCGGACTACTTCCCGCAACGGGGCTACGGACTCGTCTTGCGCAAAGGTAAATTCATGTCTCCACAGGCGAATCGCTTCGTCGAGATGTTGGTCGAGACATATAAAGAGAACTCGCTTCAGTCCTGAACCATTGCATCAATCGATCCTTATTTCAGTCGCTTGACTTAATCAAGCGACTGAAATATCTTGCTCGCCCGTTTCAATTTTCGAGGCAAGCGTGAATTCGATCGCAAAACAAAGTTTGTGTTGCCCATTGATGACGATGGCACAACGTCTGCTCGGGCATCAACCCACTTCACAGGAGGAGACGCGCTGGCGCGTGTTGCAGGCAGCGACCGAGGTGTTCGCCGAGGTGGGTTATCACGCGGCCACCACACGCGAGATCTGCCGTCGTGCCGAGGTGAACCTCGCTTCCATCCACTATCACTTTGGCGACAAGGCTGAGTTGTATCGCGAAGTCTTCCGTTTGCCGTTCTTGAACGAGTGCAACACTTTCGCTACGTTGGATATCACACAGACCTCGCTACAGGAGGCGCTGCATGCTTTCTATGTTTGGCTGTTTCCGGTCGATGCTGACGAAGATCCTATGTTGCAGCTTTTCCTGCGCCTGCATTCGCGCGAGGAGGCTGAGCCGAGTGGGGTGTTGGGCGATGCATTGACCAAGTCCTTCCAACCTAATCATCAGCAGTTGCAGGCATTTTTGTGCCGTGAGTTCGGCTTGAAGAAGCCCGATTTAGAGGTCGACCGGCTGACCTTCTGTTTGGCTGGTTTGGCGACAGTCTACTTTCATGGTGGGCGCGGTGCTGTCGAGGAATTCGCCCCGCAACTGGTCAAAGGCAAGAAGGCACGAGAGGTGATGGTGACTAGGTTGGTGGAATACGCGATGGCTCTCGTCGCGGCGGAACAGAAACAACGCGCAGCTCGCGCCAAGAAGTGATCAAGACAGAATTAATGATGGAGATGAAAATGCTGAAGAACAAGAAATGGATCATCGGTGGTGTGGTGGCGAGTGCACTGGCAGTTGCAGGCGTAGCGAGCGTGTCGAGCACCAGTGTGGCGGAAGAAGCGCAAGCGCCCGCAACTGGTCGCCCCGCACTGACGGTGACGACAACGACGCTGCGCCAAGACAAATGGGCGCGCTCATTGACTGCCAATGGCAGCATCCTGCCGTGGCAGGAAGCCATCATCAGCGCACAGGTACAGGGTCTGCGCATCGCCGAAGTGAAGGTGAGCATCGGCGACCATGTGCAGCAAGGCGATGTGCTGGTGACTTTGGATAACTTCACGGGAACAGTGGATGACGCGACAGGTAGGACCACGCAAGGCCGTATCTTGGCACCTGATTCGGGCGTCATCTCGGCAGCCAACGCGAACGTGGGCTCGATGTTGCAGCCGGGTGCAGAGTTGTTCCGTCTCATACGCAAGAGCCGCTTGGAATGGAAAGCAGATCTGACCGCAGACGAGCTGATGCTGTTGCGCAAAGGCATGACAGCAGAAGTTTCCGTGGGTGAGGGGCGCGTCATCAAAGGGGTGGTACGTGCCATATCACCCTCGGTGAATCCGCAGACACGTTACGGTTACGCTTTGGTCACTTTGCCTAACAGTTCTGGCGTCATCGCAGGGGCATATGCACGCGGGATCATCGATATCAGCAGTGGTAAGAGGACATTGGCGACGCTGCCACAGTCGGCTGTGATGCAGCGCGGCAGCAAGACCTATGTGTTGCACATCGGCCCTGATAACAAGGTGAATGAACATGCTGTCGTCATCGGTCAGCGCGTGGGTGATCGTGTCGAGATCAAGCAAGGTCTCAAAGCGAACGAGCCTGTGGTCGAGAGCGGCGGTGCTTTCTTGACTGAAGGTGACACCGTGCAAGTGGTGAAAGGTTAACGGACACCTCTTAAACTCCAAATTTCGTCGCAATACTGTGTTGCTTATTACCAACCACTTGCCAGCTTGCTGGCTTAGTGGATGGTTAGTAGTTCCATCAGAACTTTGAATTTTAAGAGGCGTCCTTACGTATGAACTTCTCAGCTTGGTCTATTAGAAATCCTATTCCGGCGGTGCTCGGTTTCGCACTGCTGACCATCATGGGTTTCATGGCGTTCAAGGCCATGAAGATCCAGTTGTTCCCAGACATCGATCTGCCGATGATCACGGTGACCGCATCCATCCCGGGTGCTTCACCAGATCAGATGGAAGTCGAAGTGGCGCGCAAGATCGAGAACGCACTCGCCAGCGCGCAAGGTTTGAAACACATCTATACGCAGGTCAAGGATGGCTCGGCCATCATCTCCGCCGAATTCCGTTTGGAGCGTGATTCGCGCGAGGCGCTGGAGGATGTGCGCTCGACAATTTCACGTATCCGAGGTGACCTACCGCGTGAGATGTTGGACCCGACCATCAACAAGGTGGAGTTGAGCGGTAAACCTATCCTGACCTACACCATCACCTCGCCGAAGATGAGCGAAGAAGAAGTGTCGTGGTTCGTGGACAACAACATCTCCAAGTTGTTGCTAGGAGTGAAGGGTGTTGGCGCGGTGAATCGTGTGGGAGGTGTGACGCGCCAAGTGCGCGTCGAACTCGATCCGACCAAGATGTTGGCGCTCAACCTCACTGCATCCGAGATATCTGCCCAGTTGCGCCAGATACAGCAAGAAGCGCCAGGTGGACGCACCGACCTGGGAGGGATGGAGCAATCCGTACGTACGGTGGCGACGGTGCAGACTGCCCAGCAACTCGGGCAGATGGAACTCTCGCTGCGTGATGGTCGCCGCATCCGCCTTGATCAAGTAGCGAATGTGAGCGATTCCATCGCAGAGCGTCGTTCAGCAGCGTTGCATAACGGCAAGCCTGTCGTCGGTTTCGAGATCGTGCGCTCCCTAGGCGCAGGTGATGTTGCGGTAGCGGCGGGGGTTGCCACTGCATTGGAGGAATTCCAAAAAGAACATCCCGAGATCGTGGTCGAGAAGGTGTTCACAACCGTTGATTCTGTGTATCAGGCTTACCAAGGTTCGATGGAGATGATCTTTGAAGGAGCACTATTGGCGGTGATCGTGGTGATCTTCTTCTTGCGCAACACGCGCGCCACCATCGTGGCGGCAACTGCGCTGCCACTCGCCATCATCCCGACGTTCGCTCTGATGTACCTGTTCGGTTTCTCTATCAACATGGTGACTTTGTTGGCATTGTCATTAGTGGTGGGAGTGCTGGTGGATGATGCCATCGTCGAGATCGAGAACATCATGCGCCATCTGGAGATGGGCAAGTCACCCTATCAAGCTGCGATGGAAGCGGCGGATGAGATCGGCATGGCGGTCATCGCGACCACCTTCACCCTGGTTGCGGTGTTCTTGCCGACTGCGTTCATGAGTGGTATCCCGGGCAAGTTCTTCGTGCAGTTCGGTTGGACGGCGGCGGTAGCGGTGTTGTTCTCACTCGTGGTCGCGCGTTTGCTGACTCCGATGTTCTCGGCCTATTTCTTGAAGCCGCGTGCACTGCACCCGACACCTGGCTGGATCAATATCTACCTCAAGTGGGCACAGTGGTGTCTACACAATCGCAAGACGACATTGGTGGTCACGGCGGTCTTCTTCTTCGGTTCGTTCGGTTTGGCGGGGACGTTGGAGACCGCGTTCCAGCCCAAGGACAACCAATCGCAGACGCAAGTCACCATCACGCTACCGCCGGGTAGTAAGTTCGAGC
>JAVBYP010000274.1 GCA_030823965.1 Sideroxydans sp. | reverse complement strand
GCTTTGCGGTGGGCGGCGAGATCGGCGGGGTGGCGGTGTATCTCACTGAGCACGCACCCAACGGTAGACGCGGTATCTACACCAGCGTGTTGCAACTGATGGGGCCGCTCGGCATCTTGGTCTCCACCTTACAGATCGTGCTATTGCTGGCCTATTTGTCTCCCGAAGATTTCAGTGCGTGGGGCTGGCGCGTTCCATTCTTGTTCTCGGCGGTGTTGCTATTCATATCTATCAAGACGCGCATGAGTTTGGAAGAGTCGCCCGTGTTCCGCGAGTTGCAAGCGCAGGGCACGGTGTCCAAAGCGCCGCTGCGTGAATGTCTGCGTGACAGACGTACCTTGAAAGGCATGGCCCTTCTGTTCTTCTGTATCTCGGCGGGTGGCTCGCTGTTGTTCTTCTCTTCGCAGGTCTATACCAATGTGTTCCTCAAGAGTGTGGTGCGCTTGGATGCGCAGACGGCGAGCATGCTGGTGATGTCGAGTACATTGCTGTTGTTCCCGCTCACCATCTTCTGCGGCTGGTTGTCGGACCGGATAGGGCGCAGGCCGGTGTTGCTGGCAGGCTTGCTGTTGGGGGCGATCACCATCCTGCCCGTGTTTAAAGGCTTGCAGCATTACGGCAACCCCCAGTTGGAACGCTTCAACAACGAGGTCGCGGTCACGCTGTATGCGAACGAATGTGACTACAGCCCTTTCCGCAAAGCGGCTAACGATTGCGAACGCATCCAAGAATTCCTCATCAAGAACGGCGTGTCTTACGAGCAACTGCCACAGGGAGATAAGATCGACGTCACCCTCGCTATCGGCGACAGCGCAGAGGTGTATGGATTCCACCCTGACGAGACGACGGCTGAGTTGAAGAAGAAAGGCTGGATCGAAAAGGCGGATAAACAACAAGTGAACATGACGATGTTGTTCTTACTGCTCATCGTTCCCGTGATCGCCGTGGCGCTCATCACGGGGCCGCAGACGGCGGTGCTGGCAGAGTTGTTCGCCGCCCGCACACGCTACACGGCTGCCGCACTGCCGCATAACTTGAGCGCGGGTTGGATCGGCGGACTGTCGCCTTTCATGGTCACCCTCATCTCGGTGAACGCGGGTGATGCGTTGGCAGGGCTGTGGTATCCGGTGGGCATGCTGATCTTTGCCTCCATCGTGGGCCTGTTGTTCTTGCCTGAGACCAAAGATGTCGAGCTAGACGCATAAGTTACAATGCGCGCCCTTAAAGTTTTACACCTGATATGACAATACTTTCTTGGATCATCCTCGCCAGTTTCTTGGGCGGTATCTTGAGCGTGATCGCGGCGGCGCTGTTCGCGCTCAATGCGCGCGCCAACTATCTAAGTGGGTTGGTGAGTTATGCCATTGGCGCGTTGTTGGGCGCGGTATTCTTGGACATCCTGCCCGAGGCGATCGAACTCGCACCGAATGCGGCGACGGTGAGTGCCACGGTGCTGTTGGGTATCTTGTTGTTCTTCACGTTGGAAAAAGTACTCATCTGGCGTCACTGTCACCACGACCATTGCGAGGCGCATGAGCCACACGAGCCTGCCGCACATGACCACGGACGCAGCGGCACTATGGTCATCGTGGGCGATACCTTTCACAACTTCGTGGACGGCATCATCATCGCCGCCGCCTTTTTGGTCGATGTGAATCTCGGCATCGTCACCGCACTCGCCATCATCGCGCACGAGATACCACAAGAGGTGGGCGACTTCGCCATCCTGCTACATTCCGGTTACACCAAGTTGCGCGCCTTCCAGATGAACCTCATCTCCAGTTTTGCGACCTTGGTCGGCGGCGTGCTGGGTTATTTCGTGTTGCAAGAAATGCAGGCCTTGGTGCCGACGCTGTTGGCATTGGCCGCCTCCAGCATGATCTATGTCGCAGTTGCAGACTTGATTCCCGGATTACATAAACGCACGCAGATGCGCGACACCGTGCAGCAAGTGGTGCTGATCTGCGCGGGTATCGCGACCATCGCTTTGGTCAGCGTAGTGATGGGCGGGATCGTATGAAACGTCCCTTACTTCTCTGTTTGGCCATAGGGGTAGTAGCGCCAGTCTTTGCGGAAGAGGTCAGCGTCACCCCTTATCGTCCTACGGTCACCAACTCGGCAGGATTGTCCGCGCCGGGATGGTTCGAGCTGGAGACAGGCTTCATCACGCAAGACAACAAAGACGGTTCCAAACAGCAAGCTCTTTTGTATTTGACCAAGTTGGCTTTTACGCCGGACTTTGGTGTGCTCATCGGCGGTGATGCTTACGCAGCGCAAACGGATGCGAGTGCGAACCGAGTATCCGGTGTGGGCGATACGCTCCTGTTGTTGAAACATCGTTTCGTGATGAACGAGGATGCGGCGCTCGGTATTGAGTATGGTTTTAAAGCCCCGACCGCAGCGACAGGCTTGGGTAGTGGCAAGAGTGATCTCTTGCTGAACGGTATCTACAGTCGCGATATCCGTGGTCATTCGCTCGACGTGAACTTGAACGTCGCCAAACTGGGCGATGCATTGGCGACTGAGAGTGCTTATCAATATGGATGGTCGGGGACGGTGTTCCGACCGATCGATGACAAGTGGGGTGTGATGGTCGAACTGTCTGGCACTGCACGCAAAGGTTTCATCCCAGAGAACCAATGGTTGGTCGCCGGCAGTTGCGCATTGAGCAACAAGGTCGTACTCGATGCCGGTCTGTCGGCAGGAATCAACAGCGCCTCTCACCGAGTCGCCTTGTTTGGTGGCGTGTCGATGTTGTTGGGCAAGATAAGGTAAGCCTCGGATGGCGACCACGAATCTGCAACGCTTCGCATGGCTTTCCATCGCGGCGGCTGTCACCACTATCCTGCTCAAGGGCATCGCTTGGTGGCTCACGGGTTCAGTCGGTCTGCTATCCGATGCACTCGAATCTTTCGTCAATCTGGCAGGTGCGCTCATGGCGTTGGCGATGTTGACTTTGGCGGCATCGCCAGCGGACGACAAACATGCCTATGGTCACGGCAAGGCAGAATATTTCTCTAGCGCTTTCGAAGGTTTCCTCATCCTGCTGGCGGCAGTCAGCATCGCCTACACAGCCATCGACCGTTTCCTGCATCCGCAAGAGATCGAAGCGGTCGGCGTCGGTCTATTGGTTTCGGTGGTCGCTTCGCTCATCAATCTGTTTGCTGCACGTGAACTTCTGAAGGCCGGGCGCGCGCATAACTCCATCACACTGGAAGCGGATGCGAAACATCTGATGACCGATGTGTGGACATCGGTCGGTGTCATCATCGGGGTCGGTTTGGTTTGGCTAAGCGGTTGGCTGTGGCTTGATCCACTCATCGCTTTGGTGGTCGCCGCCAATATCGTATGGACCGGATGGCAGCTGATGTCGCAATCCGCATCGGGGCTGATGGATGCGGCGATCCCCGCTGAACAGATCGCTTCCATCGAAGCAGTGTTGGAGACATATCGGGAGCAAGGACTGGATTTTCATGCCTTACGTACGCGCCAAGCCGGCAGGCAAGCCTTCATCTCACTGCATGTTTTGGTGCCGGGGGAGTGGACGGTGCAGCGCGGGCATGATGTGGTTGAGGACATCGAGGCGGATATCAGGGCTGTCGTACCATTCAGCCATCTGACGACACATTTAGAACCATTAGAAGATCCGCGTTCACTCGCTGATCTTTCATTAGAGAATTGAACGAAAGAGGAATGAACATGAGTAACGCATCACCCAAGATCGGTTTCGTTTCACTGGGCTGTCCTAAGGCGACAGTCGATTCGGAACACATCCTCACACGCATGCGCGCTGAGGGTTACATCATCACGCCGAGTTATGAAGAAGCGGATCTGGTGGTGGTGAACACCTGTGGCTTCATCGACAGTGCAGTCGCTGAATCGCTCGAAGCCATCGGCGAAGCGTTGCAAGAGAACGGTAAAGTCATCGTCACGGGATGCTTGGGTGCAAAGGGCGACATCGTGCAGAAGACGCACCCCAAGGTGCTCGCCATCACCGGCCCGCATGAGACCGATGCGGTGATGGATGCCGTGCATCTACACCTGCCGAAACTGCACGACCCCTTCACAGATCTCGTACCACCGCAAGGCGTGCGTCTCACCCCCGAACACTTTGCCTACCTGAAGATATCCGAAGGCTGTAACCATCGGTGTACCTTCTGCATCATCCCAGCATTACGCGGCGACTTGGTGAGTCGTCCTGTGCATGAGGTGATGGCGGAAGCAGAGAAGCTGGTGGAGTCCGGCGTCAAAGAATTGCTAGTCATCTCGCAAGACACATCAGCTTATGGTGTGGATGTTAAATACCGTACCGGCTTTTGGAATGGTCGCCCGCTCAAGACGCGCATGACCGACTTGGCTGAAGCACTTGGTAGTCTGGGTGTGTGGACGCGTCTGCATTACGTCTATCCGTATCAAAGCGTGGATGAAGTCATCCCATTGATGGCAGAGGGCAAGATACTGCCTTACCTAGACATCCCGTTCCAACATGCGAATGAACGCATCCTAAAAGCGATGCGTCGTCCCGCCAGCAGCGAGAACATGCTCAAGCGCATCCAAGGTTGGCGCGAGATATGTCCAGATCTGACCATACGCAGCACCTTCATCGTCGGCTTCCCCGGTGAGACGGAAGAAGAGTTCGAAGAGTTGCTCGACTTCATCGAAGCCGCGCGCTTGGATCGCGTCGGCGCATTCAAATACTCGCCCGTCGAAGGCGCTGTAGCGAATGATCTAGGTGAACATATCGACCCCGAAGTACAAGAAGACCGCCTCGCACGCCTGATGTATCTGCAAGAAGAGATCAGCGCCGAGAAGCTGGCGCAGAAGGTCGGCCGTGTCATGCAGGTCATCATCGACGACGTGGATGAAGATGGTTCTGTCGGACGCACGGCGGCAGATGCTCCAGAGATAGATGGTCTGGTCTACATCGACGATGAGGAACTAGAAGTAGGGGAGTTCGTCATGGTACGCATCACGGATTCCGACGAGCACGACCTGTGGGGTGAAGTGGTCAGATAATGAGCGCTGCAGCTAATCCCTGCCTAAGCTGTGGTGCATGTTGTGCCTACTACCGCATCATCTTTCATGCGGATGAGGCGCTAGCGATACCCGCCGAATATCTCGAACAAATCCAGTCGGGAGTGTCTTGCATGAAAGGCACCAACATCTATCCGCCGCGCTGTGCTGCTTTGCGTGGCGAGGTGGGAGAGCAAGTATCCTGTGCCATCTACGAGAATCGTCCTTCGACATGTCGTGAGTTCAATGAATACGAGTTGGACGGCACACCGAACATGCGCTGCTTCAAATTGCGCGGCATCACGCCTCCAGTTTGAATACAATCCTGCCATGACTCTTTACGCTTTTCTCGCAGTCGGAATCGGCGCAGCCATCGGTGCATGGCTACGCTGGGGCTTGGGCTTGTGGCTCAACCCCGCTGTGCCTGAGTTGCCAATGGGTACGCTCTCCGCCAACCTCGTGGGTGGCTACCTCATCGGCCTTGCGATCGCCTTCTTCATGCAGAATCCTGGCATCTCGCCTGAGTGGCGCTTGCTCGTCATCACTGGCTTCCTTGGCGGCCTGACTACTTTCTCCACCTTCTCGGCCGAGATGGTGACATTGCTGATGCGCGGACAGTATGCGTGGGGGACAGCCATCATCGCCGCACACTTGGGGGGCTCGTTGTTGATGACGGTGATGGGGATACAGACTTTCAAGTGGTTAGGGCGCATCTAGAAATCCAAAGTACGAATTTCAGTCAGGAGGGTGATATGCAAGGTGTCTACATCAAGTTCTATCTGACCGAGAGTCAGCGACATGACAGCAAGCTGTTATACGAATGGATATTGGAGAAAGCCAAGCAGCTCGGACTTCCCGGTGGCTCGGTCTTTCGAGCGGTCGCAGGTTTCGGACGACACGGGCATCTGCATTCAGACACCTTCTTTGAATTGAGTGGAGAGCTACCGATGCAAGTCGAATTCGTCGTGAGTTCGGTGCACGCAGAAAAACTCATCGTCGCTTTGAACGATGAGAAGATCAAACTACCTTATGTGAGTTACTCCGTTGAATACGGAGTGACTGGCGACTGACAAGCGGTTATCCGCCTGCCAGTCAGGCGGATCACTTACCAGCCAAGAACTCTTCGATCTCGATCTCTGCAGCGATCCAATAACCCATCGCACCACCTGCAAAGCCGTTCTTCTCGGCCAAGTAGTAAGCCGCATCTTGCACCATGCGATAGCGCTCTTCAGGGGTCGGAGCAGGAGACGACTTCTTAGCAGCCACTTTCTTTACTGCTACTTTCTTTGGCGCAGCTGCTTTGGGTGCTGCTGCTTTTTCAGTTGTCTTCGCAGCGACTTTCTTCACAGCAGGCTTAGCTGCAGCAGTCGTTGTCTTCTTCGCGGCGGGTGCCTTAGCAGTCACTTTCTTTTCAGTCGATGCAGCAGCTGTCTTTGTGCGAGTCGTCGCGGGTTTCTTGGCTGTCGTAGCCGGAGTCTTTGTTGTTGCCATGATCACTACCTTTCAAGATTTACATACTAAATTCTCGGGCAGGTTCGTCAAAAAACATGACGACCCCTGCTTGCTACGCGAATTCTACACGCAAGCCGTGCCTAACTATATTGAATCTTTTGTTAAATCTTCAGAATCCCACCCGCACAAGTCTGCGCTTTTTCAAGTCGGGTGATGGTGGGAAGTAGATTCAATCCGGTGTTCTCTTTGAGTTCGATCGCGTGTTCTTTCATATCTTCCAAGTCGATGGCGATCTCATCACCCGCTGTGGCGAAGGCGATCACATTGCCGCTCTCGCATGAGGGGAACATCAGCGCACGGTCATCAAAGGCTTTTCTGATATAGGCGAAACCGCCTTCTACGCCACGGCTCAGACCGATGAGGTTCACGCCCATCACACCTTGGTCGGTCAAGCGATTACGACAGACTTGATAGAACGGAAGCGTGTTCAGGTCGCCCGGATGTGCGCGATCATTGAAGCCATCCACCAAGATGAGGTCGAATTTCTTGTTCGTCTCCATCACGAATTTCGCACCGTCATCGATGACCATGTGGATGCGCTTGTCGTCATCGGGCAATTTGAAATAGGTCTTCGCGGCTTCTACCACCAGCGGCTCGATCTCCACCACCGTGATGTGAGCCAAGGGCAGATTGCGATAGATGAACTTGGTGAGTGAGGCGCAACCCAAGCCGATGAGCAGCACCTTGCGCGGGAAGCGTTTGTCGTCGCGCAACAGCAGGCTCGCCATCATCTCCTTGGTGTATTCCAATTCAAGGTTCCAAGGACGTGCGATACGCATCGCGCCTTGTATCCAACGTGTGCCGAAATGAAGATAGCGGACACCCGCTTCTTCGCTGATATCGATAGAGAAACTCATAGTGCTTTAGGGGGAGGGGAGGAATGTGAAGTCTTGCGGATGATGAGACGGACAAGGGCGAGTAAAGATTCGACCAGTAGCAAAAGGATGAGAGCCACGACCGCGCCGAAGATGAGCGCATCTTGGTTCAGTGGCACGGCATAACTGTATTGAGCAAAAGCCTCATCCAATATCTCTTGGTCGCCATGCAACAGCACGTGCAAAGCTTTCTGCGGGAGACTGGTGTTCAGGGCGGCGAGGTCGGCTTCGAAGCGCAACTTGCGTTGCACCATCTTCTCAAGGGCAGCACCTTCCTCTTGGAAAGGTTTCTCAACACTGTTGCGATGCAACTCGATGAGTTTTTGCATATCGCCACCGAAATACTTGTTCGCGATGTCCTGAAAAGATTGCAGATTCACCGACACCTCGCGCAGATGCGCATCTACCCGCTTCTCGTACTGATCGACGAAATTGGGGATCTGCAACCCGATCAACATCGCCACACAGGCGACGATGATCAGCAGATAGCGGTAGAGGATGCTGGTCATGTGGGCAGAGCGAGCACGTGGCTCACTCAGGGGTCATTTGCGGTGGTTCGTAAGAGGAATTTGGTTGGAA
>JAVBYP010000063.1 GCA_030823965.1 Sideroxydans sp. | reverse complement strand
AGCAAACAGTGCGGCGAGGAATCTCAAGGTCGCCTCAAGTGAGTGCGATCTTGATGACAGCGAGACACAGCAAGGCGTAGCCCGCTGCGAGAAGGTCGTCGAACATGACGCCCAAGCCACCATGCCAGTGCGAATCGAAATGGCGGATGGGTTGCGGCTTGACGATGTCGAAGAAACGGAACAGTGAGAAGGCGAGCACTTGCCAGAAGAATCCTTCGGGCGTGAAGAACAGCACCAGCATGAAGGCAACGATCTCGTCCCACACGATGCCGCCGTAATCGCCCACACCCAGTTCTTTGCCCGTCTTGTCGCACACCCACACGCCAATGGCGAACGCCCAGATGAGAACGAAGAGGAACATGGCATCACTCAAACGCGGCGCCAAGAACCAATACATGGGGAAGGCGACCAGCGTGCCCGCTGTGCCCGGCCCTTTCTTCACCAGACCTGCGCCAAAACCGAACGAAAGCAGATGCGCGGGATGGCTGAACAAGAACTTCCAGTTAGGCGTGATCTTCAATTCGTCATGCAAAGTGGTCATAGCCGCCTTTCTCTATCTTCATCGCTTTGCCTTCGCCATCACGCACCACACACCCAAGCTCTGCTTTGATGTGACCGATGCGTGTGAGCGGGAATTTGAGTTGTTCAGCGAGCGCCATCAATACATCGCGCTGACTTTCTGGCGCGGTGAAACACAGTTCGTAATCATCACCACCCGCCAGCGCACATTGTTGCGCGACATCTTTCTCGACGCCGTCATCCACGATGGGGAGCGCTTCGACCTCTAACTCTGCGCCGACATTCGAGCGTTCCAAGATGTGACCTAGGTCGGCGAGCAAGCCATCCGAGATGTCGATGGCACTGTTGGCGATGCCACGCAGCGCCAACCCCAAAGACACGCGCGGTTGCGGTTGATGTAACGCCTTGAGGCATTCGTCGCGCACCTCGCCATAGAATTTGAACTTGCCTTGCAGGTTCGCCAAGCCGAGTGCGGCTTGTCCCAGCTTACCCGACACCCAGATGTCATCACCCACCTTGGCACCATCGCGGCGCAAAGCTTTGCCACGCGGCACTTCGCCCATGATGGTGACGCACAGATTGAGCGGTCCGCGTGTGGTGTCGCCACCGATGAGTTCCACACCATTGTCGTCTGCCAAGGCGAAGAAACCTTCGCTGAAACGGCGCAGCCATTCTTCGTCAATGCTTGGAAGAGAAAGTGACAGCGTCGCCCAGCGCGGTACTGCACCCATCGCCGCCAGATCAGAAAGGTTAACCGCGAGCGTCTTATGACCTAATTGGAAGGGATCTGCATCAGGAAAGAAATGCGTGCCGCTCACCAGCATGTCGGTGGAGATGGCGAATTCTTTGCCGTCTGCCACACGCAGCAAAGCAGCATCATCCCCCACTCCAAGCTCTGCACTCGGAGTGGAACGGGTGAAATATTTATTAATGAGATCGAATTCCGACATGCGTCAAAACCGAATCGGCTGTTTACTTCGCTTTGACTTCGGCTGCACGGACTTGCGCCGCCAGTTTGTCGAGTACGCCGTTGACGAACTTGTGACCGTCGCTACCACCGAAAGTCTTTGCGAGTTCGACCGCTTCGTTGATGACGACGCGATAAGGCACTTCAGGTTGATGGATCAATTCATACGCCCCCAACAACAGCACTGAGAATTCCACGGGGCTGAGTTCACTGACGGGACGATCCAGATGTGGCGTGAGGCGCTCCGCCAGATTCTCACTTTCCGCGATGACGCCACGCAACAATTGGCAGAACAGCTCCAAGTCGTAACGCCCGATGCTCTTTTCTGCCAACGTCGCTTTCTCGATCAACGATGCAGGCTTTGCAGACAAGCGCCATTCATACACGCCTTGCATCGCCAGTTCGCGTGCGCGGTGGCGCAGACTCTTGGCGGGGGTCACTGTCTTGTTCTCGCTCATGCGATGTCCTTAAGCAAGTTCACCATCTCGATGGCGACCAATGCTGCTTCCGCACCTTTGATGTTCATGCGCACTTCGGCTTGTTCATCGGTATCGGTAGTGAGGATCGCGTTGGCGATCGGTACACCGCTGTGCAACTGCACCTCGCCCACACCACGTGCTGACTCGTTGCATACGATCTCGAAGTGGAAGGTGTCGCCACGGATGACCGCACCCAACGCGATGAGCGCGTCGAATCTTCCCGACTGCGCCATCGTCTGCAACACCAGCGGTATCTCCAGCGCACCCGGGACGGTCGCCAGTGTGATGTCGTTCTCGCTCACGCCACTCTTCACGAGTTGCATGCAGCAAGACGCCAGCAGTCCTTCACAAACGGTCGGGTTGAAACGGCTCTGCACGACGCCGATGCGCATGCCTTTGCCATTCAGGTTCTTTTCGATCTCTCTCATGTTTATTCCTTAGCAGAACAGTAACTGACGACTTCCAATCCGAAGCCGGCCATGCTGGGCATCTTGCGTGGTGTGGCGATGAGGCACATCTTGCCCACACCGACGTCGCGCAATATCTGTGCGCCGATACCATAGCTCTTGGGATCCCACTTTGCGGTGTGATGTTCGGCAGGCGTATCCAATGCACGTGCGAGCAAGGCCTGCGGTGTCTCATCTTGATGCATCAACACCAACACACCGCTTGAAGCCGCGCTGATCTTATTCAGCGCGTCATGCACGCTGGTGCTCTTATCGAAGCTAGCCTGCTCCATGAAGTCCACCACGGACAATGGCTCATGCACGCGCACCAATGTTTCAAATTCCGGCTTGATATCACCCTTGACCAACGCTAGGTGCGTACGCTGCGTACTCTTATCAGAATAGGCGAACAACTCGAACTCGCCATAGGCGGTCTGGATCGTACGCTTGCCTACACGCTCGACCAGTGTCTCATTATGGATACGGTATTCGATCAGGTCTGCGATGGTGCCGATCTTCAAGCCATGTTGTTTGGCGAAGGGGATGAGGTCGGGCAAGCGCGCCATCTCACCATCTTCCTTCAATATCTCGCAGATGACTGCCGCAGGTGTCACCCCAGCCAGTTGTGACAGATCACATCCCGCCTCGGTGTGACCTGCGCGCACCAACACACCCCCATCACGCGCCATGAGCGGGAAGATGTGACCGGGTTGCACGATGTCGCTAGGCTTCGCATGTTTGTTCGCAGCAGCGAGTACGGTGCGCGCACGGTCAGCCGCCGAGATACCGGTGGTGACACCTGTCGCCGCTTCGATACTCAAGGTGAAGTTGGTCGCCAAAGGCAAGCCGTTCTCGCGCACCATCAAGGGCAGATCGAGTTGCTTGCAGTGTGCTTGCGTCAAGGTGAGGCAGATCAATCCACGCGCATGCTTGGCCATGAAGTTGATCATGTCTGGCGTGGCGAATTCGGCTGCGAACACGAGGTCGCCTTCGTTCTCGCGGTCTTCCTCATCCACCAGCACGACCATGCGGCCGGCGCGGATCTCTTCGATGATCTCTGTGATCGGTGCTACGTCTGTCATTTCGATTGTTCTTTCTCTGCTTGCAGCATACGTTCCACGTAACGTGCGATGAGGTCTATCTCTAGATTCACGCGCGCGCCTGTTTTCAATTCATTCAATGTCGTCACTTCCAAAGTGTGCGGAATGAGGTTCACTTCGAACTCATGACCCGCGACACGATTCACAGTCAGACTCACCCCATTGATGGTGATCGAGCCTTTGGTGGCGATGTATTTGAAAAGGCCTTCCGGTGCGCGCACCACCAAACGCCAGCTCTCGCCGATGTCGTTGAACGCGACCACTTCGCCCACACCATCCACATGCCCACTCACCAGATGCCCACCCAGTCGGTCGGAAAGGCGCATCGCCTTCTCCAGATTGACGTGCTTACCATTCTCTTCCAGACCGGTGGTGCAATTCAGTGTCTCGCGCGATACATCGACGACAAAGTCATTGCCGTCGATCTGCACCACCGTCAGGCATACGCCGTTCACTGCGATGCTATCTCCAAGCTGTACGTCATCCATACCCAGCACTTCGGTCGCCACGGTCAGGCGCAATCCGCCCTCTCTGTCTTGCACCGATTTGATGAGGCCTGCGTCCGCAATGATTCCACTAAACATGTTTCACCCTCGCTGTGATTCGAATGTCGTTACCGACGTGGCGTACATCCTGCCAAGCCAACTCCATTCGCTGTTCCAATTGCGTCAATTCACCCAGATCCGCCAAGCCACGCGCCGCATCACCCAACAATTGCGGCGCGAGATACAGCACCAACTCATCGACCAATCCCGCTTTCAACAATGCACCATTCAAGGTCTTGCCCGCCTCCACCAACACTTCGTTGATGCCACGCTTGGCTAAGTCACCTAACACTGCAGAGAGTGACGATCCATCTTTTACTGTTTGCATCACCACCACGTCGGCACCACGTCCTCGCAAAGTATCTTGCTTTGCCACATCCGTCGAAGCGGTGTAGATCAGCACATTACCACCCTGCAATATCTTCGCATCCACAGAGATACGCAGCTCGGTATCTAACACCACTCGCAGCGGCTGCCTCGTCGCGCCAATATCGCGCACATTGAGTTGCGGATCATCCGCCAACACCGTGCCGATACCGGTGAGCACCGCACATGAACGTGCGCGCCACTGTTGTACGTCCTGCCGCGCCGCGCTACCTGTGATCCACTTGCTCACCCCGTTCGCCAAAGCGGTTCGACCATCCAGACTCGCCGCGATCTTGCTACGCACCCACGGTGTGCCTCGTGTCATACGCGAGACGAAACCGATGTTGAGCTCACGTGCCGCCGCCTCCATCAAACCACATTCGACTGCGATGCCTGCCGCTTTCAATTTGGCGACACCACGCCCTGCCACCAAAGGGTTCGGGTCTTGCATCGCCACCACAACCCGCGCCACACCAGCAGCGACGAGCGCATCCGCACAGGGCGGTGTACGTCCGTGATGACTGCACGGTTCTAGCGTGACATAAGCTGTCGCGCCACGAGCTGTCTTACCTGCTGCTCGCAAGGCATGTACTTCCGCATGGGGTTCGCCCGCACGTTCGTGCCAACCTTCACCGATGTTCTTTCCGTCTTTGACCAACACACAGCCCACGCGCGGATTGGGCGAGGTCGTATGCAAGCCACGTTCTGCCAATTGCAACGCACGCGCCATCCAAGCTGCGTCAGCCGCAAGTGTCATGATTTATCCGTCTGACGCCGACGCGCAGGGGTCTTGCGGACCGCATCCACCGCATCGGTGAAATCGTCCACGTCCTGGAAACTCTTGTACACCGAGGCGAAGCGGATGTACGCCACCTTGTCGAGCTTCAACAATTCCTTCATCACCATCTCACCGATCTGGCGTGAACCGATCTCGCGCTCACCGAAGGCGAACACCTTCTGTGTGATGTGATCGATGGCAGCATCGACCAACTCGGTCGGTACCGGACGCTTATGCAAGGCGCGATTGAAACTGGTGCGCAACTTCTCTTCATCGAATGCGCTACGCATACCGTTCTGCTTCACCACCTGCGGCATGCGCAACTCCACCATCTCGAAGGTGGTGAAGCGCTTGTCGCACGACAGGCAACGACGACGACGACGGATGTTGTCGCCTTCCTCGCCAAGTCGTGTATCGACGACTTGGGTGTCGGGGTGTTTACAGAAAGGACACTTCATAGATTCGAGGAATCAGGATTCTGGATTCGGGATTCAGGAAAGCCGCTGCTCTCACTAGAATCCTGATTCCTTGATCCCGAATCCTATTAGGCTCCGTAAACTGGGAAAGCCGTCGTCAGTTTCTTCACTTCACCGACTACGCGGGCGATCACTGCCTCATCATTCGGCGCATCCAACACGTCGGCGATGAGGTGAGCCAATTTCTCGGCTTCCAATTCTTTGAAGCCGCGTGTCGTCATCGCGGGTGAACCGATACGGATGCCGGAGGTGACGAATGGCTTCTCTGGATCGTTAGGGATGGCGTTCTTGTTCACAGTGATGTGCGCTTTGCCCAAAGCGGCTTCAGCATCTTTGCCGGTCAGCTTCTTGGCGCGCAGATCGACGAGGAACACATGGCTGTCAGTACGACCCGACACGATGCGTACACCGCGCTCAGTCAACACTTTTGCCATCACGCGCGCATTGTCGATGACTTGTTTCTGGTAGGCCTTGAATTCGCTACTCGCCGCTTCTTTGAATGCCACTGCCTTGGCTGCGATGACGTGCATCAACGGGCCACCTTGCAGTTGCGGGAAGATGGCGGAGTTCAATGCTTTTTCGTGTTCCGCTTTAGCCAAGATCAAACCACCGCGAGGGCCGCGCAAGGTCTTGTGTGTGGTGGTGGTCACGAAGTCTGCGATGCCGACTGGGCTTGGGTAGTAACCCGCCGCGATCAGACCCGCGTAGTGCGCCATGTCCACGAACAGATAAGCGCCGACGCTGTCAGCGATAGCGCGGAAGCGCTTCCAGTCGATGACCAGCGCGTAAGCAGAAGCACCTGCCACGATCATCTTAGGTTTGTGTTCTGTCGCCAAAGCTTGCACTTGGTCGTAGTCGATCTCTTCTTTGTCGTTAAGACCGTACTGGATAGCGTTGTACAACTTGCCGCTGATGTTCACCGTCGCACCGTGGGTCAAGTGACCGCCATGCGCCAAGCTCATGCCGAGGATGGTGTCGCCGGGCTTCAGCACCGACACATACACGCCTTGGTTAGCCTGCGAACCGGAGTGCGGTTGCACGTTGGCGTATTCCGCACCGAACAGCGCCTTTGCGCGGTCGATGGCCAGTTGTTCAGCGATATCCACATACTCGCAACCGCCGTAGTAACGCTTGGCGGGATAACCTTCCGCATACTTGTTGGTGAGCTGACTACCTTGCGCTTCCATCACCGCTGGGCTGGTGTAGTTTTCAGAAGCGATCAGTTCGATGTGATCTTCTTGACGTTTGGTTTCTTGTTGAATTGCATTCCACAATTCAGGATCGACGACAGCAAGGGTGTTTTTACGCGAGAACATGGCAAGCCTTCCAGATAAAGGTGAACAAAGAAAGGCGCGCATTTTATCACGCCGACCACCCCTGCCGCAGACAAGAAAACGCCGCCCATGGAGGGCGGCGTGAGTGGGCAGAACGAGGTATCACCTAGGTGCTTCGAACATCATCGGCACATCCCAAGTATCCGTGACACCACCACTGAACACTTGACGTACCCGCATGAAATATTGCCCCGGCTTAGGGCGGGCGATCTCGACCAAGTTCTCTGATGTCTTGACGTCCAACAGGGGGTTGTTGAATTGCAGGTTGTCGGCGATCTGCACCTGATAGCCACCGCCCTCCTTACGCCCCACCCAACGTAGTTGTACGCCATTGCCGGTGACATAGACCTTAGTCATGGCGAATTTACGAGGAGGCACATTGACTGAGAACGAGACCTTGGCCTCGCGCCCCTGCAGACCATGACTATCCACCGCCCTCAAGCGCAGCCAATAACGGCCATTCGGCAGATCGGTCAGAACGACCTTGCGCTTCTTAGTGCGCACCGACACCAGATGATCGGAGAATTCCTCATCGCGCGCCAACTCGCCAAAGAATCCAGTCGCCCCATCCTGCTCGGGCATGACCCACTGGATGTAGGGCATGTCGAATGCGGCCGGCAAGGCAGGGAAAGTGGGGGGCGGCAACAGATCGATCACTTCGGCGGCATGTTCGCCGTCCGCCACCGAGCCCTGACCGCCCGCCAATGCCAGCACTATCGGCGTCTTTTGCGCATCGTAGCTGACAAGGCCTTGTTCGATCTCGGCGTAGGCACGCCCCCCTTCTTCACGCATACGGAAATGTGTCCCGCGTACGCCTATCGTCGCAGTCTTGGCACGTATCGCCAGATCGGCGGTACCTTCCGGGTATTTCTTTTTGAACGCCTCGACCTGTCCGGTCACCAATCTGAACAAGGACGTGAACGCATTGCCTTGCTTATGTTCGAGCTTCTCGACCTCGACCTCGGCATCTTCCATCATGTTCAGCAGTGAACCGTCAGGCATACGCATGCGCAGAGCAGAACCCG